>JAQFVO010000927.1 GCA_027942505.1 Endozoicomonas sp.
GATGCGGTAGTTCCGCAAGTCCGGTTCTGAGGAGGGGCCTGCTCAGGTGACTGAGCAGGTCTACTCACCGAATGACAGCTGAGTAGAGGATCGAGAGCGGAGTAGCGGAATGACAGCGGAGTTATGTATTACAGCCGAGTAAAGCACTCCTGACTAAACACAGACTCCGCTGTCATCCTGTACATGGATTGTACAGGATCCACGTCACAGGGAGGTGAATGCCCGGAACGATGGCTATCCCTGCCAGATGGGTTCCGAACAATCCCTGTACGGAATGACAGCTGAGTAGGCGATTAACAGCAGAGTTAAGCATTACGGCGGAGTAAAGCAATCCCCACTTGCCACAAACTTTTTAACCATTCTGCCTCCCGCGTGGCCGGGCAGGCAGTGATCAGGCGCTCTGTCGTGTAGCGGTCACCACCAGTTCGCGGATACAGACGTTTTGCGGCTGCTGGTAGACAAAGGCGATACAGTTGGCAATATCCTCGGAGGTAATTACACCACCCATGCCGTCTTTCCACTGCTCATAGCCGTCAATAATATCGCTGGCGCTGGTGTGGCTTAGCAGTTCGGTTTCAACGGCGCCGGGGGCAATGGTAATTACTCGAACACTGTCGTCAGAAAGCTCTTCGCGCAGGGTTTCACTCAGGCCGTGCACGGCAAACTTGGTGCCACAGTACGCCATGTGGTTGGGGAAGCCTTTGATACCTGCGACAGAACTGACGTTAATAATGGTGCCGCCCTTGCGCGCTTTCATCTGGCCAGCAACGGCAGAGATACCATTGAGTACGCCTTTGATGTTGATATCCACCATGGCGTCCCACTCGGCCGGGTCTTGCTCGGCAACGCGGCCGAGCTGCATCAGGCCGGCATTGTTGACCAGGCAGTCGGTTGGTCCGTAGACCTCTTCAGCTTCGGTAATGGCCCGTTGCAAGGCGGCGCGGTCGGTTACATCCACCTGGCGGCACAGGGCATCGGGCAGATCAAGCGCTTCCAGGCGGTCGAGCCGCCTGGCCAGCAGTAGCAGTGGATGGCCCTGTTTGCTCATGGCCTGAGCGACGGCTGCACCAATGCCAGAACTGGCGCCAGTAATTACCACCAATGGTTTCTTGTTCATTTGGAACTCCTGCAAGTATTCCCGGATTTCAGTACTGCGCAATGGTGACGGAAAACCGTAAATTAATAAACTGCTGGCATTGAATATTATTGTTGTGCTGTTGTCCAAGGACTTGAACCGGAGCAATTTTTGCCAGCCTTGGCATTCGCACTGGTTGATGTGGCTTGCGCGTATGCATCGTGGCTGTTGTGGCGTTATAATCCCGCCTCCTGATTCGCGTCCCCGACAACCAGGGCAAATCAGCCGTACAACATTCAAACCGGATACCGGTTTGTCATCTTTCAACGAGCGTCTGGCCAGAGCGGGCATTTTGCCGAACCACTCTGGAGCCAGCCGCAGGCAGGGAAACCAATGAGCGAACTGATACTGATTCTGATCAGCGCCATACTGGTCAACAATTTTGTCCTGGTCCAGTTTCTGGGGCTGTGTCCTTTTATGGGGGTGTCCAACAAGCTGGAGTCCGCCATGGGGATGTCCATGGCCACCACGTTTGTGCTGACGCTGGCCTCTATCTGTAGCTATCTAACGTACAAGTACATCCTGTTGCCGCTGAACCTGGGCTTTTTGAAAACCATCTCGTTCATCCTGGTAATTGCCGTGGTAGTGCAGTTTACGGAGATGGTGGTGCGTAAAACCAGCCCGCTGTTGCACAAGGTGCTCGGGGTGTTTCTGCCGCTGATTACCACCAACTGTGCGGTGCTCGGGGTTGCCTTGCTGAACACCAACCGAATGGACAGTTCGCTGGTGGATTCGGCCACCTACGGGTTTGGTGCCGCGGCCGGGTTTTCCCTTGTGCTGGTGCTGTTCTCAGCCATGCGTGAGCGGATTGCGGCTGCCGATGTGCCTACGCCTTTTCGCGGGGCCGCTATTGGTATGATCAGCGCCGGGCTGATGTCGCTGGCATTTATGGGCTTTACCGGCCTGATCAAACTGTAGGGCAGGTTGATGATAAGTAAGACGAAATTTACCAGCGTGCGGGAGTGTTTGCAGTAGTTCATGGAGATTGTTCTTTACGCCGTCGGCGCCTTGCTGTTACTGGCTGTGCTTTTTGGCGCCATTTTGGGCTTTGCCTCAATCCACTTTAAGGTGGAAGGTAACCCGATTGTCGACCAGATCAATGAGATTCTGCCCCAGACCCAGTGTGGCCAGTGTGGTTACCCGGGCTGTCGTCCCTACGCTGAAGCCATTGCCAACGGCGATGCCATCAACAAATGCCCGCCCGGCGGTCAGGCTACGGTCAATGCCCTGGCCGATCTGCTGGATATGGAGCCGCAGACGCTGGATGCCGGGGCAGACGAGGTGCCGGTAACGCGCATAGCTTATATCCGCGAGGCGGAGTGTATTGGCTGCACCAAGTGTCTGCAGGCCTGCCCGGTGGATGCCATCCTCGGTGCTGCCAAACAGATGCACACCGTGCTGGCCGACGAGTGCACCGGCTGTGACCTGTGCGTCGATCCCTGCCCTGTGGAGTGTATTGAAATGCGACCTGTGGCAGTCACCGCCCGAACCTGGAGTTGGCCGTTGCCATCCAGTGACGCCTTGATTGCCACTGACCGCAGGGGACAGATGTTATGAATGCCCAAACTAACCTGATTGCCAGTTCCGAACGCAAAATCTGGCCGCTGACCGGTGGGGTTCACCCCGAGGAAAATAAACATCAGTCCACCACCAGACCCATTGGCTCAGTGCCGTTGCCTGAGACTCTGGTACTGCCGTTATCACAACACGCCGGTACGCCCGCCGAACCGGTGGTGGCGGTGGGGGACAAAGTGCTCAAAGGCCAGCTGATTGCCAGGGCCTCAGGCGTGATCAGTGCGCCTTTGCACGCGCCCAGCTCCGGAGTGATCAGTGCCATAGAGCCGCGGCCGATTCCACACCCGTCAGGCTTTAGCGAGCCGTGTATCGTGCTGAGCACGGATGGGGCTGAGCAGTGGTGTGAGTTAACGACGATCGACGATTATCGCCAGTTGCCGCCAGAGGAGTTGGTGGCCAAAGTACGCGCTGCCGGTATCAGTGGTATGGGCGGTGCCGGTTTTCCTACTGCCATAAAACTGTCGTCTGGCTTGTCCATCCGTACGCTGATCATCAACGGCACGGAGTGTGAGCCTTACATTACTGCTGACGATATGCTGATGCGCGAGCAGGCACAGACGATTATTGCAGGTGCCGAAATTCTGCAATACATGCTCGGTGCCGATGAGTGCCTGATCGGTATTGAGGACAATAAGCCTGAAGCCATCATGGCTATGCGGACTGCACTGAGCCAATCAGCCAGTGCTGACAAGATGGAAATTGTCGTCTTTCCTACCATCTATCCGTCCGGTGGTGAAAAGCAGTTGATTCAGATTCTGACCGGGCAGGAAGTGCCGTCTGGCAAACTGCCGGCCGACCTGGGTATCGTGATGCAGAATGTGGGCACCGCTGTTGCCGTCAAGGAAGCGGTTGTCGATGGTAAACCGCTGATTTCCCGCATCACCACCCTGACGGGTGCCGCCCTGCAAACGCCGGGTAATGTGGCAGTTCTGATTGGCACACCGGCACACCATCTGCTGCAGCACGCGGGGCTGCAAGATTCGCAGTTAGGCACCCTGGTGTTTGGTGGTCCGATGATGGGGTTCAGTGTGGAGCGGCTGGATATTCCAGTGACCAAAACCGCCAACTGCATCATTGCGGCAACGCGGTCAGAATTCCCCGAAGCACCCGATCCCCAGGCCTGCATTCGTTGTGGCCACTGCGCCCAGGCCTGCCCGGCGTCGTTGTTGCCGCAGCAGCTTTACTGGCACGCCAAGGCAGAAAATTACGAGCAGTTGCTGCACCACAACCTGTTTGACTGTATTGAATGTGGGGCCTGCGCTTTTGTCTGCCCATCGGCCATTCCGTTGGTGCAGTATTACCGGGCTTCCAAGGGTGTCATTCGCACACTGGAGGCCAAGCAGGTCAAGTCAGAACGCTCCAAAGCGCGTTATGAGAGCCGTTTAGCACGAATGGCGCAAGAGAGTGCCGAGAAAGAGGCAAAACGCCAGGCCAATGCCGAGCGTGCCGCCAGGTTAAAAGCCGCCAAAGCTAACGAGCAGCCAGGCGTTGTGGAAGAAGATCCAATTCAGGCCGCGATTGCCCGGGCCAAGGCCCGAAAAGCGGCAACAGCCGGGCAACCAGCCCGAGTGGAACTGTCGGCGAAACAGAAAGAGCTAAGATTCAGCTCTCTATCGCCAGGGCACAGGCTAAAAAGACTGAGAAGGCGCTCAGCGCAGCACAGGCTTCTGGCGATGACGCCACGGTTGCACGGTTGAAGCCCAGTCTGGACATGTTGCATGAGCAGGTGACCGGTCTGGAGCGGGAATTTGAGAGCAGTTCGTCACCGGCTCCATCGGCGAGTGAGGCAGAAAAGCCGGCCAAAAAGGACCAGCCAGCCCTGTCAATTGATGAGAAAAAACGCAAAGTTGAGTTGGCCATGGCCAATGCTGCGGTGAAAAAGCTGCAACGGGCGCTTGAGAGTGCCAGCGAAGAGGACGCCCCGGCCCTGAAGCAACAGCTGGCCGATGCCGGGCAAAAAGTCGCTGACCTGAAGCAGGCAATGGAGAATCGTTTATGAACCGTGGGCGTGAGAAAAACAGTGTTCCAGACAGGCAGGTTGATGTAAATGGCCTTTATTAGCAACGGATCATCCATCAGAGTCGGGCAGAGTTCGCCCCATAAGCTGGGCCTGAACAGTACTCAGCGGGTTATGAGTCTGCTGATACTGGCCACGCTGCCCGGACTGCTGGCACAAATCGTCTTTTTTGGCTGGGGCTCACTGGTCAATGTACTTTGGTGTGTGCTGATCGCCCTGGGCTGCGAAGCGCTGGCACTCACCCTGCGGCGACGACCGGTCCGCTCCTGTCTGAGCGATTGCAGTGTGGCGGTGGCTGGTGTTCTGTTGGGTCTGGCTCTGCCGCCCTTTGCGCCCTGGTGGTTATCACTGGTGGCGGTATCGTTTGCCGTGATCATCGGCAAACACCTGTATGGAGGCCTGGGGCAGAACCCGTTTAACCCGGCCATGCTGGGCTATGTGCTGGTGCTGATCTCCTTCCCCCAGGAGATGACCGCCTGGTTGCCACCGCTCGGCCTCGAGGGGCATAACAACAGCCTGGGCGATGCGCTGTCGGCCATTTTCGGGCAGGGAGTGGATGCCGTCAGCATGGCCACACCGCTGGATGTGTTGAAAGAGAACAGCAGCCTGACGATCAATGAACTGTGGCAGGCCAACCCCATCTTCGATGGTATGGCAGGGCGCGGCTGGCTGTGGGTCAATCTGGCCTATCTGGCCGGCGGTCTGTTCCTGCTGTGGCGTAAAGTGTTCACCTGGCATGCGCCGGTGGGCATGCTGGCGGCCATCACCATTATGGCGACGCTGTTCTGGCAGGGCAGCGGCTCTGACAGCCACGGTTCACCGATGTTTCACCTGCTCAGCGGAGCCACCATGCTGGGCGCCTTTTTTATCATTACCGACCCCGTCAGTGGCGCGACCAGTAACCGTGGTCGTCTGATTTTCGGCGCCGGGGTAGGGATTATCGTCTATGTCATTCGGGCCTGGGGAGGTTATCCGGACGGTGTCGCCTTTGCCACCTTGCTGATGAATATGGCTGCGCCCACCATCGACTACTACACCCAGCCACGCACCTATGGCCACCAACGGGCCAGCAAAGGCTTGCCTAAGAAGGACTGAATTATGGGTGATAGCCAGATTCCACTGAAAAACACCACGGACGAGAGCCCGCCCGGGAAAACGCTGCGCCAGAGTATTTTTCGCAGCAGCATTGGGCTGGGGCTGTTTGCCGTCTTTACCGTAGGGCTGATCTCGGTAACCTGGGTGATGACCCGGGAGAAAATCGAAACCCAGGTACGAGCCTATGAAGCCAAGGCATTAATGGAAATATTACCGGCCGGTACCCACGACAACGTGCTGGTTGATGCCAAAATCCGGCTGGAGCCGGCCAGGTTGCTGTCCAGCCCGGATGAGCGTGAGGCGTACGTGGCCCTTTATGATGGCGAAGTATCGGCAGTTATTCTGCCCGTCACCGCGCCAGACGGTTACAGCGGGCGCATTGAACTGCTGGTGGGCATCAACCGTAACGGTACGTTGGCCGGTGTGCGTGCCATCACCCACAAGGAGACCCCCGGGCTGGGCGATAAAATCAACACCAACGTCAGTGACTGGATTCTCGGTTTTGCCGGCAAGTCGCTGGGTAATCCCGCTGCCGGTGGCTGGGCCGTGAAAAAAGACGGCGGTGATTTTGACCAGTTTACCGGTGCCACCATCACGCCCCGGGCGGTGGTAGCGGCAGTATATCGGGCGCTGCAGTACTTTGAGGAGAATCGCAATAGTCTGCTCGACCCGCTCAGGATCAGCAACGAGGAGAGCCGTTATGATGGATAACAGTGCCGCTCGCATCGCGCTTAATGGCCTCTGGAAAAATAACCCGGCGCTGGTGCAGCTGCTCGGGCTTTGCCCATTGCTGGGGGTGTCCAGCAGTGTCGTGAATGCCCTCGGGTTGGGGCTGGCCACCATGTTGGTAGTCACTGGTTCCAATATTGCCGTCTCGCTGATACGACGCCAGGTGAACGACGCCATTCGTCTGCCTGTGTTTGTCATGATCATTGCCGCCTTCACCACCTGTATAGAGTTGCTGATGCAGGCGTACACCTACGAGCTGTATCGCATACTGGGGATTTTTATCCCGCTGATCGTGACCAACTGCGTTATTCTGGGTCGTGCCGATGGTTTCGCCTCTCGTAATCCGGTGCTGCCTTCGGCGTTTGATGGCCTGATGATGGGCTGTGGCTTTGCCGTTATTCTGTTGCTGCTGGGTGCGTTGCGCGAAGTGGTTGGCCAGGGGACGCTTTTTGCCAGTATGGACCTGCTGTTTGGTCCGGTGGCCAGCGATTGGACCATTACTGTTATCCCCAACTATAAGCAGTTCCTGTTTGCCATTTTGCCACCGGGTGCTTTTGTTTTTATGGGCTTTTTGATTGCGCTGAAAAACAGTATTGACCGACGGCTGGAAGAGCGGCGCAGAGGCCTTACCCCGGAAGTGTCCAAAGAGAGTCGACGGGTTAGGGTTACTGGCGACATTTGATCGAAATCCAGAGGTGAACGCTTCCCGCTACCCGCAAAGGCCCAACCGTTTGTGCTTTTGCGGGCAGCGGGTAGCGTCTCTGGAAATGTGGAAATTATTTCAGAACAATTTCTCCACCGGATTGGCCCGTGCAGGCGAACGTTTCTGGGAAAATTTGCTGAACGGTTCAATCAGGCAGGTTTCATATCAACGTCGTCGTTTACCCGATTAAGGGCAGCTATGAATCTTATCGATCTATTCACCTCTCGCACACTCATTCTTTGTTGTTTTCTCAGAGGCCCTCTCAGCCTTTCCAGCTGGACAGTATACTTGTCTTCAAGTGTCCGGAACGTTTCCTCAGGACTTTTCAGCCCGCCGGAAATCATTGGTATAACAATGCGTCCGGTAATTTCAGCAGGCATCCCATCCAAAAACTCCTGTCCTTCAACGCCTGAAAGCATGTGAAACAGGTTGATCAGGTTTTCATAATGGAATGTAAAGTTCCTGTCCACACCAAAGTCAGCATCCTGTCTGCAATTGGCATACATCATTTCCATGTCATAGACTCTGAACTTGAACTGGCCGGTCGCCTTGCGTGCCTTCTTCAGGTAAGTCATCAGCTTGGACACTTGGTAAAAATCCCTGCCAAGCCTTGCCATTGCCTTTTGTCTTTGCTCGACAGGCAGTTTACCGATGCGTTTTTCGAACTCCGCATATGCTGCTAATTTCTTTTTGCAGATAAGTTTTAAATCACCGATTGCATGGTCGTAACGATCCCTCTGGCGCTGGAGCTCATCACCGATGGCAAGGTATAAATCGACATCTCTATTGGCCAGTAAACTCATCCGCAACAGGTGATAGTAGTCGTGAACTTGAAAGTCGATAATGAATGGGGCATCGAGATGATCGGCTTTTTTCGGCAAAGGGATGCCCGGAAAAGGCAGGGCAAAATCACGGTAACGTCCCGCTCCACCGTTTCTGATATCCGCAACACTGCTTGCACCGATCACCGGATTAATCCGATGCGCTTCTTCGTTGAATGCCGCATCCAGAAGGGCCTGTCGTGTACTGATACCGGGCACCATCTCCTGGTCAGCAAATCTTGAAAGAGCCCAGGCATCCATCAACCTGGCGGCGTCGGCAACCGTCCAGCCCGATGATTTGGGAATTGGGTAATGCCAGAACACGGCTTCAATCGGTCGAACAGTGGCCAGTTTCTCCTGCATGGTTTTAATGATGTGGTCAACATTGAAGCAAAAAGTTGATAGCGAATCTTCATTTGATTTGTATAGTGTCTCGGCAATGGCTTTCCAGGAGGCTTCGATGGGTTGGCAATTCTGATCAAACAGTCTTTTGAGCTGCAATTCAAATCCGGCGTTTAACTGATGATTTTCCTGATAAATCCCATGTAAAGAGATCATGGTGGCAAATTCATTAACAGTAATTTTTTCATCCCTGAATGCTCGCAAAAGCTGATAAGGAAAATCGGAAGATTTTAACAGCTCATAGTTATTTCGGGTCAAAAGGGAGGGGTCATAACAACATTGTACAATCGTATTAATTTGATCATCGGTCACTGCAGATAGTATGTCCATGATCTGGAGTTGCTGGTTTGTGTCAATCCTGCGCACCACCTCATTGAAACACCGTGCATGATGGCCAGGGACTTCGAGTTGCAGAGTCTGCCCCGAGATACAGTTCGCTAACCGACAGGTTAATGTTTTGCCGGGAAGTTCAGAAAACAGCTGGTAAAGTTGAGCTTCTGTTAGTTGTGACTTGACCTCGACGGGGACGACTGCAGGACTGCTGCAAATGAGAGTTTTGCTGGGATAATTTACTGGCAGTGCGTGTGTGCATAGTGGGTTTGCGACTCTGCATTCCATACGGGGAACTTTCCTCTTTGCTTTATTAATGACTGCTTGTTCAATATTTTTTTCAGAAAATGACTACCTATAACCGCCCTGAGAGCAGAATTGACCAACAAAATGGTTTGGTTTACTAACAACGAACGGGTTGCCAACGGAGGATTATTCTGCCGCGAGATAAAAGAAAATACCCAAAGAGAGTCGACGGGTTAGAGTTACCGGCGACATTTGCTTGAAATCCGTAA
>JAQFVO010000124.1 GCA_027942505.1 Endozoicomonas sp.
TACACGACAAATCTTTGAGAATTGGTGCCCAGGAGAAGACTCGAACTTCCACAACCATACAGTTACTAGCACCTGAAGCTAGCGCGTCTACCAATTCCGCCACCTGGGCATATGCGACAATTTACAACTTTTAACAACGTTTGGTGCCCAGGAGAAGACTCGAACTTCCACGTCCAATCGGACACTAGCACCTGAAGCTAGCGCGTCTACCAATTCCGCCACCTGGGCCCTGCCATCGCCGGTCACATCTCAGCGATGCGGCGCATATTAGAGATCAGTCCGATGACTGTCAACCATTGGATGCAAGATTAATTGCAGACCGGTCAGGTAACGACGCTTGCTGCGGTACTTCCAAGTGCGGAAATTGGTCAGTGGGCATGAGGATTTATGCCCACTGACGTGCGTGCCGGGGAAAAGAAACAAACACTCACTGTCGCGAAAAATTATACCAGCTTGGCAATATTCGCTTAGTTAACGGCTTGTTTTAACGCTTTGCCAGGTTTAAAAGCAACAGTCTTGCTTGCCTTGATGTGAATGGTTTCGCCAGTTTGCGGGTTTTTGCCAGTGCGGGCCGCACGGCTGCGCTGTTCAAAGGTGCCGAAACCAATCAGGTTGACCGAGTCAGCTGACTTCATGGCGCTGGTAATTGCCTCAAGAATGGCATTCAGGGCCAGGGCAGCTTTGTCTTTGCTGATATCAGCTTCATCGGCAATGACGTTGACCAGATCTGGTTTACGCATAGTACATACACTCCATTTTGTTTTTCTTGTATCAACTTTTTCCAGCCAGAAGATCAACTGGCCAGCACGGCACAGGGTCTCGACCACACACTCCCGTGCTCACAGGGAAAACAGACTAAAGCACCGCCGGCTCAAGGGCAATAGGGCTCGGTTGCTGTTTCAACTTTTTTTTGAGTTAGCTGACCTCAGTCATTTCAAAGTCGGATTTACCTGTACCACAGTCCGGGCAGAGCCAATCTTGCGGCACATCTTCCCAGGCGGTCCCCGCAGGGATACCGTCTTCAGGCCAGCCAACCGCCTCATCGTAAATGAAACCACAGACCATGCACTGCCACTTTTTCATACTCCCCTCCAGTAGTGAATAACGTTTGTCTGGCACGGCAGACACGAGCCACCCAGCCAGCAGACCCGTGTTGGTAACCAAAGGTTCCTGACAAGCAAACAAAGATTACCATTCAAAAGCACCGGGCGAACAATTTATTTCATCAAGTAACAAAGCATTGTTACGGTTTATTGATCCCCGGCAAGATAAATTCACTGCTGCCTCCCTATACTCTGTACCAAATACCCATTCCCTACCAACCAGGCTGGACAACGATTTAACAATTCTAAAAACAAGACGAGGCACTCGTTATGAGAAGCACCCAGGTTCAGTTACCGCCGATCCGTAACATTGCTCTGCTTGGGCAGTCCGGCAGTGGCAAATCCACTCTGATTGAGGCGCTTCTCACTCAGGCAAACGCCATTGTCGAGCATGACGAGTACAACATCATCAACAACACGGCACAGGAACAGCAGGCCGGCCACTCCCTGGAAACCTGGCTATTCCATGCCCACGATATCAATTTTGTCGACACCCCCGGAACTCCGGAGCTGTTTGGACGTGCCGTGGCGGTGATACCAGCGGTTGAGTCGGTAGCCCTGGTCATCAATGCCTGCCATGGTGTTGAGCTGGTCTCACGCAAAGCCTTTGAGCTGATGCAGGCGTCGAACAAGTGTGGACTGATCGTGATTACTCACTGCGACGCCTCCGATGCCAGGGTGGCCGACACCTTGCAGGCGCTGCAACAGCGCTTTGGCAGTCACTGCCTGCCCATTAATCTGCCCTCGGCAGATTACACAACGATGGTTGATTGTTATTTTGAACCGGATCACAGCGCAGATGTTGCCATCGATTCAGTCACTGCGGCCCATGAGCGTCTGGTTGAACAAGTCATCGAGATGGACGATGAGCTGATGGAGCGTTACCTTGAGCAGGGGCAATCGATCACTCCCAGTCAACTGCACGCCCCATTTGAGCAGTGCCTGCGCGAAGGTCATTTGCTGCCGGTCTGCTTCGTTTCGGCCAAAACAGGGGCAGGCATTGCTCAGCTTTTGCGCATCATCAATGAATTGATGCCAACCCCGGCCGAAGGCAATCCCCCGCCGTTTTTTAAACGCGAACTGGTGCAAAAAGTTTTGCAAGACGATGGCACAACAACCATTGAGTCTGATACCCCGGTGAGCGTGCGCCCGGACCCGGACGCCCATGTAATCGCCCACGTGTTCAAAGTCATTACCGATCCGTTTGTTGGCCGCATCGGCGTGTTCCGAATCCATCAGGGTACCATCAGCACCGGCAATCAGCTCTTCATTGGTGACGGGCGCCGGGCCTTTCGGGTCAATCACCTGCTGAAACTGCAAGGCAATCAATCGGTAGAAGTTGATGCTGCCGGTCCCGGGGATATCTGCGCCGTTGCCAGGGTTGATAACATTCACTTCGATGCCGTGCTGCACGACTCGCACGATGAAGATCACTTCTATCTCCAGCCCGTCACCTTTCCACGCCCGATGAGCGCCCTGGCTGTTGAGACCAGCCGCCATGGCGATGAGCAGAAGTTGTCAGATGCTCTGCAGCGCATGACAGTGGAGGACCCCAGCTTTGCGGTTAAAGGTATCGTCAACGGACAACGGGCGGGCAGGAATGAAATGGTCATCAGTGGTCTTGGCCGGGTACACCTGCAAACGGTGCTGGACAAAATACGGACGGTCTATCATTTGGACGTCGTTACTCGTCTACCTGACATCCCCTACCGGGAGACTATCCTCAAACCGGCCAGCGGTCACCACCGGCACAAGAAACAGAGTGGTGGCTCCGGGCAGTTTGGTGAGGTTTTTTTGCGCATAGAGCCGCTACCGAGGGGGGCCGGGTTTGAGTTTGCCAGTGAGGTGGTCGGGGGAGTGATACCGAGCCAGTACCTGCCGGCAGTGGAAAAAGGCGTACGGGAGGTGATGAGTCATGGCCCCATTGCCGGTTATCAGATGCAGGACATCCGGGTGGTGGTCTACGACGGCAAACACCACAGTGTCGACTCCAAAGAGATTGCCTTTGTCACGGCCGGTAAAAAAGCGTTTCTCGACGCCATCAGCCGCGCTGAACCGATTCTGCTGGAGCCGCACATGGCCGTACAGGTCACGGCGCCGGTCTGGAGTGTTGGTGATATTACCGGGCATTTGTCGACTGAACGCGGGGTGATTACCGGTTCGCAAGCCAAAACCGCTGGCGAAGTCTGTATTGAGGCCGTGGTACCGCTGACGACAATGCTCGAATACAGCACGGTGTTGCGCTCGATGACTTCCGGCGAAGGAGAGTTTGAGATGGAGTTCCGTTGCTATCAACAGGCTCCCACCGCCGTCCAGTTGGCACTCACTACCAGACACTGAGGTCTTGCAACGCCCGTTTATGGGCGTTGCCTGTTGACTGCCCTCTGTCACTGGAGGGCAATTATGGGCATACTGACTCGGTTTCAGTTGACCAAAGATTGCACCAATGACATTTGCCCATACACTGCCTTCTGGCAGCAACAAAAGAGTCTTGCTGATTTTGCTCATCAGTGCCTGTTTATGGTCCCAGCCTGGTCTCAGCGATGAACAGGAGACCACCCGGGCAGAGATTCAGGCCCTTGAAGGTGATATTGAGCATCTGCGCACCCTGCTGGATTCGCTCAACACGCAACAGGCATCTGCCCGCCGACAAATTCAGCACAACAATCAGAGCATCCAACAGCTCGGCAGTGAGATCAAGGCTCTGGAAACCCGCCAGCTGGAGGGGCAAGGCGAGGTAAAAAAGCTGGTCAGCCGCCAGCAGCAACTGGCGGCTAAGAGTGAAGCGCAAAAAGTGCAGGCTGCCCGCAGTCTGCGCTCGCTGTACCGGGGGTTGGGGGAGAGCCGGATCAAACTGTTGCTGAATCAGGAAAATCCCGCCGCTGTCTCCCGCCAGCTGGTCTACCTGGACTATTTTCAACAGGCTCAGTTGCAGGCCATCGGTAATTATAAACAGACCGTGGCCGAACTGCAGACTCTGGAAAGTCAGCAACACCAGCTGATCGCCCACCTTGACCAGGAAAAGAGTGCCATTGATCAAAAAAAGCAGACACTGGTAAAACAACAGGCCAGACAGCAGCAACTGTTGGCCGAGCTGGGCCAGCGCCATCGTCAGGGTGGCCGGAAGCTGAAACAGCTGGAGCAGGAGCGGGCGCGGCTGGACAAGGTTTTGGCCTCCATCATCAGTCGCCAACAGATCAGCGCACAACCCTTCAAAAGCCGTCAGGGAAAACTCGCGTGGCCTGTCTCAGGCAAGGTGCTGTTCAGTTTCAACGATCAGAACCCGGAAACGCGCCTGCGCTGGCAAGGGATGTTTATCGCTGCTGACGCCGGGACAACCGTTAATGCTGTACACGACGGCCGGGTTATTTTTGCCAACTGGTTAAGCGGCTACGGCTTGCTGGCCATCCTTGATCACGGTGACCAGTACCTGACTCTGTACGCTCACAATAACGCCATTCTCAAACAGGAAGGGGACACCGTTCTGGCCGGCGAACCGCTGGCGGTCAGTGGCGAGAGCGGCGCACAGCAGACAGACGGTGTTTATTTCGAGGTGCGCCACCAGGGCAAGCCGCAAAACCCGGCCGTATGGCTCGCCCGGTAGGCAGTGTAGTTTCAATCAGTGATACCGATAAGTAATTCCTATACTTCACTGATTTTCCAAAATGACCGGGAGCATTCATGATTTTGGCGTTTAACCCCAACCGGCTTTTCCGGGTCACCGGCTCATCACTTATCGGTAACCGCTTCTGCCCTTCCTCCCTGCGCCGTTCATTATGTTCCACTCTACTGGCACTGGCCACAATCATGCCAGCCTGGGCAGAAAGTGCCCCTGCACCAAAAGACTCAGTCTCAGCGCAAAGCCGGCTACCTCTGGACGAGTTGCGCGCCTTTACTGAAGTGATGGAGCGCATCAAAAAAGCGTATGTTGAAGAGGTCGACGACAAAACACTGCTGGAGAATGCCATTCACGGCATGCTCAGTGGTCTTGATCCCCATTCTGCTTACCTGACGCCCGACGACTTTCGGGAACTGGAAGAGAACACCTCGGGTGAGTTTGGTGGTCTGGGTATTGAGGTGGGGTTAGAGGATGGCTTTATCAAGGTGATCAGCCCGATCGATGATACGCCTGCGGTCAGGGCGGGGATTCAGGCCGGAGATTTGATTATTAAACTGGACGGTAGTTCGGTCAAAGGTATGAGCCTGAGTGAGTCGGTCGAAAAAATGCGCGGCAAAGTGGGTACAAAGGTACAAATCACCATCCGGCGCGACGGTGTAGAGAAGCCACTGGAAATCACTCTGGAACGCGCGATCATCCGCGTTCAGAGCGTAAAAAGCAAAAGCCTGGCTCCCGGTTACGGTTATATTCGCATCAGTCAGTTTCAGTCTGATACCGGCAAGGAGCTGGTGCAGGCGCTGAGCGATCTGACCAGTAAAAAGGCGCCGCTACACGGCCTGGTGCTGGATCTGCGCAACAATCCCGGCGGTGTGTTGCAGGCCGCCGTTGACGTGGCCGATGCGTTTATTCACGATGGTTTAATTGTCTACACCCAGGGGCGGATACCCAATTCTGAGCTGCGCTTCAATGCCAGCAAAGAGGATCCCTCCCGGGGCGTTCCGCTGGTAGTACTGATCAACGGCGGGTCAGCTTCTGCTTCAGAAATTGTTGCCGGCGCCCTGCAAGACCACAACCGCGCAGTCGTTCTCGGTACCAGCTCTTTCGGCAAAGGCTCCGTGCAGACGGTACTGCCACTGAACGTCGATGCGGCCAAAGGAATAAAGCTGACCACTGCCTTGTATTACACACCCAGTGGGCGCTCCATTCAGGCTGAGGGCATTCAGCCGGATATCCTGGTCAAGCGCGCCACAGTGACCCCTATCGACGCACCGCAACGCTACAAGGAAGCAGATCTGCAAAGACACCTGGGTAACAAAAATGCCACCGACAGTCAGTCAGGCAAGCGCCCGGGTAAGACCGAACAAGAGATATCTGAACTGCTGGCACAAGATTATCAGCTGAGTCAGGCATTAAATGTGCTCAAGGGAATGCACATCAATGCCATTACGACAGACAAGCCCAAGACAGCAGAAACCGCAGCCCTTAAGGCATCAAAAGTAGCCCGATAGGTTGACGTGGCGCTGACCGGCACCGGTCAGCGTCCAGCTATTGAACCCGCACAGGGCTGACCGGCAACAAATATTCGCAGACAACAACTGTCCTTTTATCCCTCCCCTATCTACCCTTATAAACCAACACCTCTGGTTCAATATTTACTGGGACTTCGCCGTTTATGTCACCCGTCACGTCACCCTGATCAGAAGCTGTCCGGGACGATCCCGACGCTCGAGTCCAGCCCTTAGCGAAAAAAGACCTGAGTATATACCGAAATAATATCTGTTCCCGCTCACTGATAGACTTACCGCCAACTATTGATTGGTAGTGGATTAACCCATGCAAGTTGAAAATATGCCCAATTATGGCGCAGTTCCCCCCGCTGAAATGGCTAAACTGGCTGAACAGGCCGTTATGGGCAAAGCCAAAAAACACCCAGAGGTTACGTTGATTCTGGCCATCATGGCGGGAATTTTTGTGGCCATCGCCGGGATGTTCTACACCGTTGTTATGGCCGGAGCCCAGGGCAGCCCTTACGGTCTGGCCAAACTGGTTGGCGGCATTGCCTTCAGTACCGGCCTGATGCTGGTTGTACTGTGTGGCGCGGAGCTGTTTACCAGCAGTACCTTGCTGCTGATGGGCAAGGCTGCCGGCAAGTTGAAAATGCGCAACATCGTCAAGAACTGGAGCCTGGTCTATCTTGGCAACTTTGTCGGTTCAATCCTTTTCGCCGTGTTGATCGTTGCCGGCGGCGTCTGGCAGGGTGGTAATGGCCAGGTGGGTCTTTCCGCCCTGTACATTGCCAAGGCCAAGCTGGGCTACCCATTCATGCAGGCGCTGGTTCTGGGTATTCTCTGTAACCTGCTGGTCTGTCTCACCTACTGGATGACCCTCAGTGCACGCACCGCAGCGGGCAAAATGATGGCCTGTATCCTGCCCGTAGCGGCGTTTGTTGTCGCTGGCTTTGAGCACTCCGTGGCCAATATGTATCTGCTACCCGTCGCTTATATGATCAAGTCTACGGCGGGACCAGAGTTTTGGCAGGCGATAGGTTACACGGCAGTTGACTTTGATAAGATCAACTTGTCATACATCGTCATGAACCTGGTACCAGTGACCATCGGCAACATCATCGGTGGTGGTGTTATGGTTGGCCTGAGCAAGTGGTTCGTCCACCTGCGCGCCAAGGGCTAACCTGCCTCCCGCGCTCAGCGCGGGCCCTACCTTTTTCCTCCCGAGCCATTGATGTTTATACAGGTGCTTCGCCACCAGATGGAGCGTTGTCACACCTGGCCGAGAGAAGGATGTCCGCGGTACGCTGAAAACCACTGATCGCTGCCACAGCCAGTGGTGTCAAACCCTCACGATTGGTTGCATTAATCTCAGCTCCAGCCTTGAGCAGGTCTTCAACAATCTGACTACGGTCCATCCTGGCGGCTATCAGCAGGGGCGTCTCGCTGTAATTTGTGACCAGGTTGGGATTTGCCCCAGCCTTGAGTAAGGCACCGACAATCTCTCGATTGCCACTTTGCGTTGCCAGGTGCAACGGAGTCTCACCATTTTCCCGGGTGCAGTCAGGAAGGGCACCGCCGTTAAGCAATATCTGCACGATATCCAGTGAACCATTGTGGACAGCGTAAAACAGCGGCATAACCCCGTCGCTGGCCCGGCAATCGGGATCGGTCACAGAGGTCTGTAGCAGCGTCTTCACCAGGCTGTCATCACCTTCAAAGGCGGCAAGATGCACAGGGGTGAGCTGCTCATTGCAGGCAGCATTGGGATTCGCTCCCAGCCTCAGCGAAGTTTCCACAACTCTGGCATTACTAAACCTGGCCGCAGCATGGAGTAGCTCGATGTAGTCTTTATGGACAGTGCCCATATCCTTCCTGGCTTCAAGCAGAGCGTCAATAACACCCTCATTTCCTCCTTTCACCGCCAGATATAACGGCGTAAAACCATCTTTACAAAGAACGCCCGGATCTGCCTTGTACTCCAACAGGGCCAGCACAATACCCTCCTCACCTTTCAAGGCAGCAATCGCCAGCGGCGTCCACCCGTTAGCACAAAAAGTGTTGGGGTTGGCACCGTTGGCCAGCAGGGTTTTGACGGCGTTCTCATGCCCTAGCTGGGTGGCGGCAAAAAGCGGCGTCCAGCCACTTTCGCAATAGGCGTTGGGGTTGGCTCCGGCCCTCAGCAAAGCCTGAATGATGTCAGCGTGGCCGTACATAGCCGAAGCGTAGATCAGGTTCATTGACTCATTGGCATTCGCAGGGCGAAACATCTTTGTCGCCAGACTTTTATTGACTGCCAGCAGTGACTCGATCAGCCAACAGTTGCCTGAACGACAAGCCTGCAAGGGCAAAGCCTCGCAATAAGGAGAATCTTCACACGTGAGGGCGCCAGACTCACGAACCAGCGGGAAAGGCTGCTGCCCACACACCAGACAGACCCGTTTACTGGCCGGAGTCTGGTCGTACACGCTGGCAAGACAGCCGAGATGGAAGCGATGCCGACAGGCACTGACAACGACCTCAAATCTGGCAAACCTGAGGCCCTCACGACTGCACAGACAGTGAACCGGCATGCTGCCAAGAGAGCTACCCACAGCAACAACGCCGGGCTGAACTGCATTCACAGAATTAACTACTCCGCATCAGTTGGATGCTTCTTTGACAAGAGAAATGAGGAAAGTTCACAGACTGCGGAAATGGCTGCACAATAAAACCAGTCAGACTCGTTGGCCAGGCAGGGATTGGCCTTGAGAACAGGCAGCAATCAAAGCGATTGTGTATCCTTGCCATGCAGACAAAACATTCAGGGGGATTAATGAAATCCATAGCAATCTTTTGCGGCGCCAGCTGTGGGCGTCAGAGTGCGCATCGACAGGCTGCCGAACAACTGGTGGACAGCTTGCTGGCACAGGGCATCACCATTGTTTACGGTGGTGGCAATATCGGCCTGATGGGCGCCGTTGCCGACCGCGCACTGGCCGGTGGCGGCCGGATCATTGGCGTGATCCCACACACTCTGGTCGATCAGGAACAGGCGCACGACGGGCTCAGCGAGCTGATTCACGTGGACGACATGCACACCCGCAAACAAAAAATGAGCGAGCTGGCCGACGGCTTCATCACCCTTTCCGGCGGCGCAGGCAGCATGGATGAACTGTTTCAGGAGATCGCCCATCGTCAGGTAGGCTACCACGGTAAACCCTGCGCCATCCTCAACACTGCAGGGTACTACGACCACCTGCTGGCCTGGCTGCAAATGGCAGTGGCTGAAGGCTTTATCAGTCGTTACTGGTATGATCAGCTGGTGGTGGATCACTGCCCCACGACACTGGTCCAACGTCTGCTGACAACCGGCGAATAAACAGCCTGAGCCGGTCAGTAACTATTGAACGATTGTCGTTGAAATGTGCCAGATCAGCATCACTTGAGGCCGTTTAATTTCCGACATCCGTTTGAACTGATCCCTGTGCATTCGTTACACTCTGACTATTCAGGCTCAGCAGCCTCCAATTTTAAACCGCAGCATTATGCCGCGACCAGTCAGCAAGGACTCATGGCAACCAACGACTACAACGCCGAGGCGATTGAAGTACTCAGTGGCCTCGACCCGGTGCGCAAACGCCCCGGCATGTACACCGACACAACCCGGCCCAATCATCTCGCCCAGGAAATCATTGATAACAGCGTGGATGAAGCACTGGCAGGCTTTGCCAGCCACATCAAAGTCACGCTGCACAAAGACCAGTCACTGGAGGTAGAGGATGACGGGCGCGGCATGCCCACCGACATTCACCCGGAGCACGGCATCTCCGGCATTGAGCTGATCCTCACCCGACTGCACGCCGGCGGCAAGTTTTCCAACAAGAACTACCAGTTCTCCGGAGGCTTGCACGGTGTTGGTGTCTCGGTGGTCAATGCGCTCTCCACCCGGCTGGAAGTCACCGTGCGACGAGGCAGCGTGGTGTCGTCTATTAGCTTTAAAAATGGCTACAAAGACATCGACCTGCACGAGGTCGGCACCTGCGGACGTCGTAACACCGGTACCAAAGTACACTTCTGGCCTGACGCCAGTTACTTTGACTCCCCGCGCTTTTCCATTCCCCGGCTGATGCATAACCTGCGAGCCAAGGCAGTGCTCTGCCCCGGTCTGCGTATAGAGTTTGTGGACAAAATCTCTGACGACACCACCGAGTGGTACTACGAGGATGGCCTTAACGATTACCTGAAAAGTGCCACCCGAGGCTTTGCCACCCTGCCAGCCGAACCCTTTACCGGCACCTTGAAAGGCAGCAGCGAGGCGGTGGACTGGGCTGTTCAATGGATGCCCGAAGGCGGTGATCTGCTGACCGAAAGTTATGTCAACCTGATCCCCACACCACTTGGCGGTACCCACGTAAACGGTCTGCGCACTGGCCTGCTCGAAGCGATCCGCGAGTTTTGTGAGTTTCGTAACCTGCTGCCCCGAGGCATCAAACTGGGCCCGGACGACCTGTGGGAAAACTGCGCCTACGTCCTCTCGGCCAAGCTGGCTGACCCGCAGTTTTCAGGCCAGACCAAAGAGAAGCTCTCCTCCAGGGAGTGTGCCGCTTTTGTTTCCGGTGTTGCCAAAGATGCCTTCAGCCTCTGGCTGAACCAGCACACGGCCGAAGGCGAGCTGTTGGCTGAGCTGTGCATCAGCAACGCCCAGAGGCGGATGCGCAAAGCGAAAAAAGTGGCTCGTAAAAAAGTCACCCAAGGCCCTGCCCTGCCAGGCAAACTGGCTGACTGTGCCAGCCAGGATTTGAGCATGACCGAACTGTTCCTGGTGGAAGGCGACTCAGCCGGCGGTTCCGCCAAACAGGCAAGAGACCGCGAGTACCAGGCGATCATGCCGTTGCGCGGTAAGATCCTTAATAGCTGGGAAGTGGACTCATCGGAAGTGCTGGCCTCTTCGGAGATACACGACATTTCAGTAGCATTGGGCGTTGATCCAGCGTCTGATAACCTCGACGGCCTGCGCTACGGCAAGATCTGTATCCTGGCTGATGCCGACTCAGACGGCCTGCACATTGCCACCCTGCTTTGTGCCCTGTTTGTCCGCCACTTCCGCCCCCTCGTGGAGCAGGGGCATGTCTATGTCGCCATGCCACCGCTGTACCGAATCGATGTAGCCAAAGATGTTTACTACGCCCTGGACGAAAGAGAGAAAGAAGGAATCCTTGAGCGCATTCAGGCTGAGAAAAAGAAGGGTAAGATCAACGTCCAGCGTTTTAAGGGTCTGGGTGAAATGAACCCCCTGCAGCTGCGCGAGACCACCATGTCAATTGACACTCGTCGTTTGGTACAGCTGACCCTGGACGATGAAGAAGAGACCACTCAGCGAATGGACATGCTGCTGGCGAAAAAGCGCAGCGGTGACCGGAAATCCTGGTTGGAGTCGAAAGGGAATCTGGTGGAGATTGCTTGAGTGCCACCCTGGTACCATTGCTGGTAGATCCAGTGGCGTCAGGAGGCTGTCCGAGAATAGCGCCCGTAGCGAGGGTTGCGAGAAATTGAGGATAAAAGGTTCTGCTTCTGAGGAGAATAGCGCGGCTATTTGACGAAGAAGCGGGAATTTATCAGACCAATTTATCGCAAATGCACGGATGCAGGAGCTAGAGCAACGCATGAGACGTTGCCGTGTAGGGCAGTCTATTCTCGGACAGCCTCCTGGCTGCTCCAAACACAATGAAAGTCAATCGACAACCGTGCTTGTGTAACAAACCCGTAACCTGAGAGCATGCAACCTAATGAGAGTTGTGCCTGTTCCACAATAAAGGCTGGAGTTAGGTTTTAAATCCATTCAAAAGAAAGACCTTAGCTAGTTTCGTCTTGCCCTGTTTATGCGTAAAGAAGAAAGACCTGCCCCCAGCCTTTGACCCCAACTTTTTTTCAGCTTTTACAATCCTTTAAAGCAACATAGCCGGTGTAGCTGTTTTCATTCTTGGTTACGAGTTTTCCTAATGGCAGAAAAGAAGGACTGGCATAATCTTATAGCCCTGTTTAAAAGTCGGGCATTGCTTTCAAACCTGTCAGGATTCTGGTTTTTATACCATTTTGTTGTTTTCGTTGTTATGAAGTCACCTGGATTTGACTAAATTTTAGCGTTTTGTGGGAGCTTATCAAAAGGCCTCAGGGAATAAGTCTGACTACCATCAAGTTTCTTGCATTTGAAGCACATGAGGTGTCTGTTGTTCGCAACATAAAACTCATTTCCACCTGACTCAACATAAGGTTTCCAACAATTAAAATAATTGCACCAAAAGTCACACGTATGAGACTTCCATAAAGGGATCTCTTCCGGCTTTATTGTGATAGGTTTTGCCCAACTTTCATAATCACAGAAAGAACACTTAACTCGGTAAGCATCAGTTGAGGACGGAGAATTAAACGAAATACCTCTGATGGGATTTCCAAGCATGGCATAGCTCCAAAATATTGCGATTTTTGATTACTTGGACCAATAATCAAAAAGTGAGTTCCATTGGCATGGTTAAGTAAATTTATTGTTTTCTAACCAAGTCAGCAATTTTTGCCGGGATCCTTCGCCTGCATGGCCTCGGCGGGGCCGCGCAGGTCGCATCGCATGTAAAGGGAAAAGGAAAAGGGAAAGAAAAGGGAAAAGGACACCCATTATTTCAGTCTGAATATTTATGGGTGTCCTATATTCTTTTGTATTCTTGTCTATATTCTCTTTATCTCCAACATTCACGTACTCCCCCCCTTAACCCTAATCACTTAACCACACAGAAGCTCTGCCTGGCTAGTGCCGTTACTAACAAAAAGCTGTATTTTTGGGTGTCCGGTCTCCCATGGTGGACCTGTGGCTGCCAGTAGGTCAGAAAGCAGATCCAAGTCAATGGAGTTCAGATACTCTTTGATGATGAGGGCAAAATCATCAGAGTCCAGTATCAGTGCGTTACTCGTGTTCAGGGCCTTGTTGATCAGCGTGTGATCCAGCTCGTGCTTCGGGAAGAAAACATCACAGATATTTCTGAACAAGGCGAGCAGCTCCCGGGGTGATGATGGCTGGTGGCTGCCATAACCGATCTTTTGCCCCCTGAACGTCGCATCAAACCAGAAATAGTACAGCTGATTGCCATTGGCCG
>JAQFVO010000989.1 GCA_027942505.1 Endozoicomonas sp.
CCTTCAGTGATATTGATCCGTACGAATCAATCTTTATCTGAAGGCTAATTCTGTTTCAACCCCTCACCTTCTATCAGCCAACCTGCGAAAGCCCCGTAAAATCAGCAGTCGATAAGTTAAAAACACAATTTGGTTTCTATGCTGAAACAAACATGAAATGAAGTTGATCCGGAGGTCTCCTGATTAAACACCGGAATTGATTATATCCACGTCACTGCCTGGGAGCCAGAATCACGGAATCGTAGCCTTGACAGAGGCCTACCAATGGCCAACTGTACGGCGATTTGTCGAAAAAGACAGGGAACCAGTTCATAAACGAGTCTTTGTCCGGGAAAGAACTCACCATAATTGGGATCAAAAAACAGACTTCCTGACCGACCCAAGCCGCCATGGCGTGCCCCTCCTTGCCATAGATACCAATCAAGGCGTAGTTACCGTGACAGGTGCGCAGGTCCCGCTGAATATTGACGGCAATCTCGGTGGCGAAATTTCTTTTCGACTGACCATCACGCATTCCCCGCCGATGATCTGGCACTGAGAATTGCACGGCGCCGGATTGATCTAAGGTCATCGTTTGACACTGCAATATGCCATTCTTATGTAACCACAACAGCGTGGCACTGGTCTGATCGACAGGACCAGCTCTTCTCTCATACATCAATCCTGACTTGAGGGTGCTGCCGGCAATAAACAATTGCATCAGTTGGCGGATCTTCGATGGGTCGATACCACCGGAGCTGTCGCAGGATAGCCAGTTGGCCAGACTTCTGCTCAGGGCGTGACGTTCAATCCAGCGTGTCGAGAGCATTTCACATATCCCACCGGCCGTTTGTGGATGGGACGCGCAGATGCTGGCCACCGGCTCTGATATCCAGGAAAAGGGCCAGGTGCAATAGCCGTTGAAAGCACTGACCGACTTTCGTACGCGCCTGATCAGCGGCCAGGCAAAAAATGTTGATGGACTGGGCATCCGTGTATAGCGTGAATTACCTGACGCCAACCCGGGACAAACCACAGAGCCGTTTTGATGTTATGACGCTCTGAGAGCAAGTCATTCAAAGTAGATGGTATCTCTCATCTCACAAGGTGAAATTGCGGATTTTTTAAAAATAAATGGGAAAAAAAGGAAACACCTGAATGTTTTTCCATAAATTTCTCTACTTAGAAAAATGGGTGCCCTTTTTTTCTCTTTTTTTCACAAAAACCTTTCAAAACAACCAGTTAACAGAAACCTTCTATGTCAAAGATGTTCAGGGTGGGGAGTGTGAGACTGACGTCTTGCGGTAGAACTACTGAGGTTCCTGCACATGGCTGGCCAGATCCAGAATGACATGGCGTATATGGTGGTCATCCAGCTCGTAGAGCACCTGCTTCCCCCGGCGCGAAGATTTAAGAATCCGGGCTTCACGCAGACTGCGCAGATGGTGGCTGGTCAGCGGCTGGGACATACCGGCAAGCTGCGAGAGGCAGCAAACCGACTGCGGTTCCTCCAGACAGGCAATGACCAGCTGTAACCGTTTGCTGTCACCGAGTAACTGAAAAATCTTTGCCAGCCGTTCCATCTCTTGCTCAGACAGTTCAGGTAGTGA
>JAQFVO010000135.1 GCA_027942505.1 Endozoicomonas sp.
CGCCCGTTACCAGGGAAACTGCCGGGGTCGCGGTATTATTGAGCAGCGCCGTCGCTGAGGCAGTTAAATTGACCAGAGAAGGCACGGTTGGTGAAACCGTTGATTTACAGTTCCAGTCATCTTTTGAGAATTGACCTATTACCTGACAATCTTTGGCAATAAATCGCTGATCGGCAATATCGCACAACTGATCCAAAGTGGCCTGGGACACATTGCGGATGTTTTTTGGGAGGCCGTTTACAGTGACGTTTGCTCCCCGAACACTGTCAGTTATCCTTTTATTGTTTCCAGCACCAGCACCGATATCTGCGGTTGAATCTTTACCACTGGCAGTAATGCTACTGTTCACTACCGTAATATTCTCCGCTTTCCCCCCTTCAGAATTACCGGTACCAATGGCAGCATTAGCGTTCTGGCCGGTCGCATTAACAAGACAGTAGATGGCCCTGATATCGAAGGCTTTGCCACCATTATGACCCACGCCAATACCGACATCCGATCCCCCTCCGAGGGCCGTAGCATTACATGCTATCGCTGTTGCTCCTTCTAACGTACCGAGACATTTACCGGCACCGATACCTGCATCTGAACGCTCTTTCCTGGTTTCTACTGAACTATTGAAAGTAGTCAGATGTTTCACTCTGCCATCGCTTTTTATTACTCCCGCACCAATGCCGGCGATGCTGGATGAATCATCAGTCTCAGCCTGACTGTTCAGAACGGTAAGATGGTCAATTCGGCCCTTAACGACTCCGGCACCGATGCCGGCAATAGAGCCATCACGTTCTGCTTTGGCCCTGCTATTATTTACAGTTACGTGTCGTATATCCCCTTCACTCACTCCACTGATAATGCCAACAGAGGCAACCTGACCGGTACTGGTTATTGAACAATTGTTGATCCCAATTTTCTCAATATGGCTATTTTCCCTCTGGTGACCTGTTACCAGACCTGCATGAGTCATTCCATCTGTAGCAGGAAGAAGAAGAGGGTCGCCATCTTTGTTTGTCAAAAGGCTCGAATGCTCTATCAGCAGGTTTTCCATGCGGCTTCCTTCGCCCATTTCACAAGCAACTACAGCACTGTATTGATCATCACTCTCAACATGGGCCTGTGCCATGCGCAGATTGCTGACGACACCATGCTCTACAAGCTTGCCAAACAGACAATGACGCTGGCCACTGATTGTGTGGCAGCCACCGTCGTAATGGCCATAAAACGGCTGATCTTCAGTACCAATTGATACATCGCTGTTGATATCCTGAGTCTGGACATAATGACCGGATAACGGGTATGTATTATTGTGGCCAATTTGCTCCAGGGTCTCCCGATCCGGTACCGGAATCGAGCCATTTGTTGCTTTGGACCCGTCAGGTGCAGCCGCAGCAATTGGCATCTGACTCAGGGCAATAATGGTTGCTGCGGTCAGAACACCCCCAGGTACACTACCTTGAGCACACGACCGATGTTTCTCACCAGTAGATTTCGGTGCGGAAAGTTGCCCATTTATGGCATTGTGTTCTTGCAAGTACTCAATAACTTTGCCGCCAAAACTCCCATAGGTGGATAA
>JAQFVO010001069.1 GCA_027942505.1 Endozoicomonas sp.
AAACAACCTGGGCTGGCTGTACCAGAACGGCCTGGGGGTTGAGCAGGACTATGGCGAAGCCCTGTCCTGGTTCCGCAAGGCTGCCAAGGGTGGACACGTCGCAGCACAAAGCAATCTGGGTTCTATGTATGAGAGCGGTCTTGGAGTGGAGCAGAACTATGCCGAAGCCCGGTCGTGGTATCTCAAGGCCGCCGCTCACGGAGAGATCACGGCACAAAACAACCTGGGCTTGATGTACCAAAAAGGTCTGGGGGTCAGGCGGGATTTCACCGCTGCTCTGTCCTGGTACGGCAAGGCTGCAGACCAGGGAAATGCCACGGCACAAAGCAATCTTGCCTTGATGTACCAGAAAGGTCTCGGGGTGAAGCAGGACTTCGCCATGGCCCTGCTCTGGTTTACTAAAGCCGCTTCCCAGGGGGACGTGCGAGCACAAAACCGGCTGGGCTGGATGTGCGAGAAAGGTCTGGGGGTAAAGCAGAACTACACCGAAGCCGTGTCCTGGTTCCGCAAGGCTGCTGACCAGGGGAGCGCTACAGCACAAAACAGACTGGGCCGTATTTACCAAAAAGGTCTGGGGGGGGAGCCGGATCACGCCATGGCTCTGTTCTGGTATCGCAAGGCTGCTGACCAGGGAAGCGTCAAGGCACTGGACAACCTGAACTCGTTGCGATGCCACGAACTGGGCCTTGAATCAGACTGAGGCACGGTCCCGCACCCATGGTTCAGTGGGTGGCGGTTTCACTCCTTCTGCAACGGTTTGGGCTTGCGGGGGAAGAAGACCAACTCCCGCTACAGAGCCCAAACAATCGACCGAAAATCCAAAAAACAGGAACCGATCAGCTGGATGGACTGTCCAAGTTAAAAGAACATCTGATAACCAGGAATTCATCCAGACCGACTCTCACGAGCAGCCTCTGGAAAAAATACGGAGAATCTCACTCGATGCACACTCCTCCTGTTACCCAAGCCCCTGGCCTCGCACCAGCGGTTGCTTCTGCAATAACCCATAACCCGCCAAGATCTGAAGAATACTTTTGTGGGGTGTGTTTCTGAAGTTCTGGTTGCACACCGTTTTTATTATGGTAAACCGGTAACGGGCACTATCTGGCTGTTTACTTTCGGTCTTTTCGG
>JAQFVO010000150.1 GCA_027942505.1 Endozoicomonas sp.
TGCGATTTTCGAACAAGTTAGTGTCTCTGTAGGCCTTGATTTTGCTCGTCGTAATCAACTGAGCGGGAATTGCTGGCATATCGTAGCCTGAATCGCAAAGTGACCAGAGGCGATGATGGGTAGAGCTGGACAAGTTATGGCAAGCGATTGCCGGAACGTATCAAGGCACTCAAAAAACGTACTTATACTCAATGATTTCTCGCAGTTAACAAAAACCCGTCTTTAGTTACTCAAACCTATTCAAATTGAGCCAGTTTCCTCGACGCTGGTACTGTCATCCAGTGCTGCTTCCTGATACAAAATTGTGTGACCTGCCGGCATCAAAAGTCACTGTCTCCGAAAGCGTTATTGCTGACCTGGCGCAGCGTTGGATATAAAAATAACTCTGGGCAATACCCCAGAGGCGAAGACTATTACCCATGAGCAAAGGTCGGTAAAGGTTGGTGCCTGACTCGGGAATGCTAATGACAATCATCTTGTTTAAAGGTCTCTTTCATGGAATTTTCTCTGCGGATTTTTGTCTTAGCCGTAATCTTTACTCATTTAGGCCAAAGCGATGAATGGTGTCAGGAACAACACGACCGATTCCTTCTTTATTTGTCTTGTCTGTATGCACGATGAGCATTCCATCAGAGGCCAACTTGGCGAGCGTTCACTGGTCCAAACCTCTTGCCCGGCATCTCACGTTTTCCACCTGGAATGCATCACCGCATTGCTTGATAAGCAGAATGAAAGAGGGCTTGATCAACGCGAATGTGTATGCGGAGGCCCGGCACTACCATTGATTCGTATGTACGCTATGAAACTGCTTGACGACGAATCACCTTATTGCGAAACCCGGATAGCTAATGCCTGCCGTACCGGAAATCTGCACGACCTGAGAACGCTGCTGGCCGGAAACGAGACTTTGGTCAATCGGACTTACCGTTCGGTGACCACCGGTCATCCTGAACACCTGTTAGCTGTTGCCATCAAACACGGCCATACTGATTGCGCCAGAGTTCTGATTGACCACGGTGCCAATGTCAATGCTGCCGGGCACGATGGTGAGACCCCCTTGCACATTGCCGCCCGGAGGGAGCGCACAGAAGACTTCGACATGCTGACCGGGGCCGGGGCGGATATCAATAACGTACTGTGCACCGCTGTCCGGGAGGGCAATGCTCCCCTCCTTGATTATCTGCTCAGTACCCAACCCAGCCAGCCTGCTCTTAACAACACCCTGTGTGAAGCCGCCAAACGGGGGCAAACGCACTGCCTTCTTCCACTGATCAAGGCCGGAGCGAACGACTTGGATGGTGCCTTGTACTTCGCTGTCGTGGCACAAAACAACGAGGGTCGGGAGGTTCTGACGGGACAAGGAGCGAATATAGTTGCCGCACTGCACATTGGTACCAAAGAAGGTTCTATGGAATGTCTGAATCAGCTGATCAACCCAACCAACATCAATGCCACCAATGAAGAAGGCCAGACTCCACTGCACATCACCGCTGCCAATGGGCATAGCAAATGTCTGGAAAAGCTACTTGAAACCGGGGGAGTGGATGTTAATGCCACTGATAAGAGCGGCTTAACACCGTTGATGATAGCTGCCTTGTGGGGCAAATCGGGGCAACTGACGAGGTTGTTGGGCGCCGGAGTGAATATAAATGCAATAGCTAACTGTGGTGCAACGGCACTTGGCATGGCCGCTTATGGAGGGCATATCGAGTGTCTGAAAAAGCTGCTGGACATGAATGCGGATATCAATACCAAATCTCATAAAGACGGCTCGATGGCTCTCCACTTTGCTGCCTTCAATGGCCAGACAGAGTCCGTCGAGGCATTGCTGGCTGCTGACGGCATCCTGGTCAATGAGAAAGATAACTTTGCTTGGACGGCTCTTCACTTGGCTGCCTCAAAGGGCTACACAGAGACCGTCAAGGCATTACTCACTGCTGACGGCATCCTGGTCAATGAGAAGAGTAACCTTGGTTTGACGGCTCTGCACAGTGCTGCCCTGAATGGCCACACACAGAGCGTCAAAGCATTACTGTCTGCTGACGGCATCCTGGTCAATGAGAAGAATAGCAATGGCAAAACGGCCCTCCACTTAGCTGCCGCAAATGGTTACACAGAGACTGTCAAGGCATTGCTGGCTGCTGACGGCATCCAAGCCAATGAGAAGGATAGCAATGGCAATACGGCTCTTCACTTAGCTGCCTTAAATGGCCACACAGAGATCGTCAGGGCGTTACTGGCCAGTGACGGCAATCATGTCAATGAAAGGAATAACCGTGATCAGACGGCTCTCCACTACGCTGCCATTGAAGGCCACACAGAGAGCGTCAAGGCATTACTGGCCGCTGAAGGCATCCGGGGCAATGAGAAGGATGCTCGTGTGATGACCGCTCTCCACTATGCTGCCATTGAAGGCCACACAGAGACCGTCAAGGCATTACTGGCTGCTGACGGCATTCAGGTTAATGAGAAGGATGCTCGTGCGATGACCGCTCTTCACTATGCTGCCCTTAAGGGCCACACAGAGACCGTCAAGGCATTACTGACCGCTGACGGTCTTCAGGTCAATGAGAAGAATGTACTTGGTTGGACAGCTCTGCGCTTCGCCGTCTTAGATGACCATACAGAGACTGTTAAGGCACTACTGACCGCTGACGGCACCCTGGTCAATGAGGAGGATAACCTTGGTCAGACGCCTCTCCACAGTGCTGTCATGGCTGGCCACACAGAGATCGTCATGGCATTGCTGGCCGCTGACAGCATTCAGATCAATAAGGAGGATAACGATGGTCTATCGGCTCTCCACTTTGCTGCTCTTGAGGGCCACACAGAGACCATCAAGATATTACTGGCCGCTGACGGCATCCAGATCAATAAGAAGGATAACTATGGTCTGACGGCTCTTCACTGTACTGTCTTTAGCGGCCACACTGAGGTCGTCAAGGTATTACTGGCCACTGACGGCGTCAATCTCAATGAGAAGGATGTTTGTGGCAGGACGGCTCTCGAGCTGGCTCACAAGTTTGGTCGCACAGCGTGCAAGGAGCTTCTTCTTGAAAAAGGGGCCCATTATTCACCGATCTGCCTTATACAGTGAGCAATATCATTTGGCGGGAAACCGTTGCCGGGTCTTGAGTCTTGATTGCTTCAAACCTCCACTTCATATTCCGCCAGACTCGGCGCAATTCCTTTGATCTTGCTTTTACCATTAATTACCTTGTTGGTTGCCTAGCAATCTGGAATCCGATAGGAGCTATCAAGTTATTACTTAACAAACTTATTGGCCGCTTTGAGTAGTCTGATGTACTCTTCATGAAGTTTTTGACGTTTGTAAGCGCTAAAACTTTTCATGGCCCATCTTTTACAATCAAGAAAAATAGCACTTTGTTCTTTGTCTTCAAAGTGAATTTTTTTACCGTGAACAATAGCATTACACAGATCTGCTAATGTGTATTTTTCGGTTAGTCGTTTGTGTAAACGTTCTGCTATATGTCTCATGACAAAGTCATATTGCTCTTTCTGGTCAGGGGTACAACTATTTCTTTCATTTTTGATCAGGGTAATTAGCTCCGGGGACAGGTTTTCCTCAAGTTTTTTCACCAGAGTTAACCTGCGACCATCCCTTCTGGTATTATTAACCCTGTTTCTTAACTTGCTGATTCTATTCGAGGGAGCTTTATTCTTTAAGGCAAGTTGAAGAGTTACTTTAGCTTCTACCAACGGAGTGAATTTTTCAATATCAGCCTCAATATCCTCAGGTTGCAAAAAATCACTATTCGTTGAGGGTGTTTTGCTCAACCCGGATTGTGATGGGGCTGAACTCAGTGACTCAAGGAATGATAATTCTTGATGGCTGCTGACGTGTGCACTCACTAAACAAGCGTCACAAGAAAGTTTCACGGGTTTTATCGAAAATTGATCAAGCCTGCGCTGGGGCGTGACATCAGGAGGGAAGTTAATTCCCCTATTCAAAACCGGAGGAACCGAGAATATTTGATCAGTAAACAAACCAGCAAAAGCTAGCTGTTCCTTCAGGTTATAAGATAAGGGGACTCTGTCAGCCTCTAAAAGTGTTTGAAAATCCGGGATGATCAAAAAATTTTCCATGGTTGCGTAAATTTCGGGTTTATATGTTGGACAACCTTTATTCTTAAAAAGTTCTCTTTGCACACAAAAAAAGGACGCCCAATTTTCTCATTCGTGATATCAATGCCGGTGCGTTGCCAGGCAGCCGCACAGCAAAAAACTGATGATGTAAAAAAAATAGCCTGCTGAGATGTATGTCAGTGTTACTTACTTGCTGGTTATTTTTTAAAGAAAAAAATTGGTAATAATAGCTGGGTTTATAACTGGAGGCTATCAATGAATGATGTAAATTGTCCATTTTCACCGGCAAAACCGATTAGTTCATCAAGAGATGCACTCATGGAGTCCTCATATGGAGGGGTGTTACAAGATCGAGATTTTAATTCGGCTAATGAACATGGCGAATTTGCAAAATCATTCGGTTACGAAAAGGTGTTTACTCTTTCGGACGAGACGACAAGCCCGCAGCTTTCATTGAAACCTTCGCCCGGACAAACAGTACCCGTTGATGCACAATCTCCCCTTGAGAAGCGGAGCATTACCATTGCTGATGAGGAGTTTGATGATCCACCAGCCAAGATGAAAAAACTGGCATTGGCGATAAAAATATTTTGTAAGAGCTTCAAAGAAATGAAACTGGTCAATAATCCGGAGACTGACCGAAGTGCAAGGGTGGAATCTATCCGTAGCAAGGTTTTTGCTGTGGTCTCTACCGTGACCAGAATTTTGAGTCCCATACTGCCTTGGGTGCTCTACTTTGGCGCAGTACTTGGAATTTCTGTAGGTTTCGCTCTTTTAGCTGAAATTTGTCTATATTCGTTGATCCTTCTTCCTATATATGTATTTTCCTCTTGTCTTGTAGCCATTCCGATTTTTGAAATGTGTTCCAAGCTCTTGACGGGAATCGAACACGTCATCACTGCAGCAGTGGCCGCGGCAGTGGATACCCGTGAGAAATTAACTGAGATGACAGCCTGTCCACGACAAGTGAGGTTTTTGCAAAAATACCAGAGGATGGAGGAGTCTCTCCTTGCATTGCAAACCAAACGTTATGCAGCAGAGCTTGCCAAAATTGATGGTGATCCTCATTCATGTCCGGAGCTGAAGGCCAAACTTCGCGCCAGCCTTGAGCCCGATAGAGTTAAGGCGGGTATTGCAAACCTGGACAACGACAAATGGTATGTTGCTTATCAGCGTAAATGCTTGAGAAATCGTTACAGGGGCGACATTAAGCACCTGGATGAGGCTATCAGTAAAACCGAAGATTGGCTTAACAGGGCAGCCAAGCAGAAACACCTGCTGCTTCAAGCGCAACAGGAACTGAATAATCAGTATGCTACCAAAAAACCCGTTGACAGGCCGATGGATGAGAAACTTGAAAATCTTGCTCACTACATGCCTGTATAACTCAATGGAACTGACTCTTGAACTCGATTGTCAGCCAAGGACAGGACAAAAAAAGGACAACCACTTCTATCAGTCGAGATATTTATGGGTTTCCTTTTATTCCTTCCTTATTTTTTCGCCTTTTTTTTCTATATTAATGGTCAAATCATCAGTCTCCTACTCTTTTTGAGGAGCATAAGTTCGCTGCGTGAAATGTTCTTCTGCATATCAAACAGGTCAGGAACCAACGAGAGCCTCAAGCCACACGCCCGCCCATTTCAGTGCGGCAGGTTCCCCGGAACATTCCGAACGAGCCGGGGAGTACATGCCAACCAGGGTATCAGCCAACTTTCATGGTTGGTGGATTACTCGTTTGCCCCCGATCCCGTTGGTTACAATAGCGAATTATTTGTCTGTGAATGATCGCAATAACCTTGGGAATACCTGCGTAATGCTGCGCAAGAATCTGATCGCTAGCGGGATAATTGAACGCCCGACAATTAGACTCACTCCCTGGCTGACTGTTGAACTGGATCGTGTAGGATACCCCTTACACACGAACGGGTGCCATAACCGGTTAATGCAAACTTATGCTATTGAATCTGTGCTGCGTATCTGGGCACCCTCAGAGGATGGAATTTGGCGCCGTGAAGCTGCTTTCCCTTGTAGAACAGACTATCTCTACCATGATGACATTCTGTTTATCCCGAGAGGCTTTGATGATGAAGACGGATATTTACTGTTCATTTTTCAGCGCAGTGGTGATGGTGTATGGTCTGAAACACAGCGGTTAAACTTTAACGATCTTTACAATTTACCGGACTCGGAAATTGATACACCTCCCTCATTAGAATGCATTACCGAAATAACGCTTTCTCCCGACCATCGATCTCTGGCTTGCCGAACTGCTAAAAATACCGTTGCTCTTCTTGGCCTGGGTATTGATGGCAAATGGCAGCACCGGGGTCGTTGCCAATATGCTCAAAAGGAGCAGTTCAGTCATGACGGTCATCATGTTGCTCTGAGTTGGGGTGGTTCTGTCTTCATCATGAGTAAAAACGACGATGGTTTATGGGTGAATAATGGTGAAATTAGCCTGGACTCTGAGCCTGACAAAATGGAGTTCAGTCCGGACAACAGACATTTTGTTACTTATTTTACCGACGCCGGGGAAGATTCTGATTCAGCGCCCATAGAGCTGGATCTTTTTTTTGTGATTGTGGCTGGGTTGGGGCGGCAGGGTCGGTGGACTGAAAAATTGCGGATTGACAAAGTCCCGGAGCGGCAGAGTCGGTACTTCACTTTGCTGACAAAATTCAGCCCCGATGGAAGGCATCTGGTTGTTGGCACCAGTACTGATTTTGAAGTCTGGACACTCAACAATAATAAGTGGGCTCTTTCTCGTCGAGGCGCCACTGAATTTAGCCCAAATCGAGGTTATGGGCCGCTGGACGACCATAGTGTTGCTGAATTTATCAGCAATTTTGAATTCATATTGTGTGGTGCCAAAGAGGCATCGCTCTGGACTCAAACCCCATCGGGTTCATGGTCCAGTTCGCTGGTATTTCCTTATGGCGATAACACGTTGCCAGTGGCCAGTCCGGATGGAAACACAATATTTAACCAAAACCAGTCGGCAAGTGCCGAGTTATGGTCCCGACGTGATGGGTGGGAAAAACTGACCATTGATTATCCCGTCGAGCATGCGAAGTTTAACAACGACAGTTCGCTGTTAGCGATGAGTTGTGACAACCGTCTGATCATTTTTAAAAAGTCTATAAGTGGCTGCTGGCATGAAAAGTGTCAATTGAAAATCGATGGTGAAATTTACAGCTATTCTTTCAGTCAATGTGGGCGTACAGTCAATTTCCACTATAGACGTGGTACAAGGTCATTTATGTCCCTCTGGCGGATTACACAGGACAACAACTGACCAGTTCCCACCCCTTGTCGGTTCAGTCTCTCGACACATGGCGTTTGCCTGCGCTACGTTTCGGGACGTTAATGTTCGCAGTGAGTGAATTTGCTGATCAGTGTATTCACTCGGTATTCCTCACCACCTGCACCACAGCTGATAGGTAATACTCTTAGTGGCCAGAAGGGGTATCCACTTTTTTGGTTGGTAAATTTATGGGGTTTCTGTTTTTTTATTAAGCACACATCGAAATGTTCGGCTATCATCGTTTCCTGCATATGGCGTCAACCAGACTATGAAAATTAAGGTTCTTAATTCGGTATTGAACTGGCAGCGTATTGGTGCCCCTGAATATTTGATCAAGACCTTGACGTCTAATTTCAGGAAAGTATCAGTCGGTGGGTGCATATTTACCTCATTGCCAGAAATTTTTGCTAACAAAACCTGAGGTTGTGTGAGTTTGAAGTTCAAGAATATTTTGTGACCATTATTGTGGTATCCAAGATGTTGGGGGTTTGTATGATTTTTAGTGGTCAACGCAAGCCAACTATCCAACAAGTTACGCTGACTTGTTGTCTGTGACAATGCAGTTTAAAAATGTGCTGTTGTCAGAAGTTTTGCTGAAACTTATTTTATCAAGAGTGGAAACCGTTGAACTCACGTTAAACAATATGAGAAGGTGCGAATAAGTACTCTCCGGTAATTCTTGGTGAGACTGATGCTGAATTCGGAAGTTGGGACATATTCGCAGCCCTTTTAGTGTCTTTGAATGCAGGATAGCCACTCCAATGCGCAAAAATCTAACGTTGTCGAAGTTAAAACAGGGTAAAGCTTCTATCGGAGCCTGGTTACAAATGAATAGTATTCATGCTACCCGGTTGCTTGCTGCCCAAGGCTTGTTCGATTGGCTATTGCTTGATCTGGAGCATACGCCCTATGACTATCCAACTACTGCCGCCATCATGTCGACCATTTCTGATATCAGTGCCGGACGTATCACCCCACTTGCCAGAGTCCCGGTTGGCTCCATTGAGCATATTAAAAGTGCTCTGGATTGTGGTGCACAAGGCGTTATTGTGCCGATGGTAAAAACCGCTGATGAGGTTAAGAGAGCAGTTGCTTATGCTCGCTTTCCTCCTGATGGCGAAAGAGGTGGAGGCGGCCTGGCTCCGCATTTGGGTTTTGGCGTCAATCGTCCGTTATATTTGAGTGGAGTCAACAAAGAGATTCTTGTCGGAATTCAGATAGAAACAAAAGAATCCATAGATAACCTGGAAGAAATATTAGGTGTGCCAGGTGTAGACCTTTTCTTCATCGGTCCAAATGACTTGCACATGGCTCTCGGATTACCTGCCAGGTTTTGGAGTAATGAGCCTGCCTTTGTCAGTGCAACCCAGAAAGTTATCAAGGGTTGCAAGAAACGTAATATCCCGGTAGGAACGTTATGTTCCCAGGCAGTCCAGGTTAAAGAACGTATGCAAGATGGGTTAACTTTTCTGGGCATGGGTAGCGATGCTCACTTTATGTTAACCTTTGCCGGTCAACAGTATGGCCAGCTAAATAACCTGGAAGAACCACCAGAAACCTGGTGTAACATTGTTAGCCTTTGAGTTTAGTCACATGATTACCTGTCAAACGCTGCATGCCCACGGCAAAGTAAATGTTGTCATTATTGGTGCTGGGCTGGTTGGCCTGTTGATGGCAAATTTTCTGGGCAAGTTGGGATTTTCTGTACATGTGCTTGAAAAGCGTATCAATGCAAAAACTCCTGATAATTGCCGAACCATCAATTTGTCGATTTCTCCAAGAGGCCTTAAAGCAATAAGAGCTGTTGGTCTGGAAATGGAATTTAGAGATATCTCAGTACCAATGGATAGTCGTGCGATTCACCTGAAAAACAGACTCGTGTATTTAAAAAAATACGGCAATAATTCCTGGTTAAACTATTCAGTGGAAAGACGCCAGTTGCATAAATTATTATTAAGATCAGCTACACATAATTATAATGTGTCAGTTTCTTTTGATAGTGAATGCATCAGCATAGAAAACTCACCACAAAAGAACAAAGTGAGTTACATCCAGGCTGGCGAGAAAAGAACTCTTGAGACAGGCGTAATCATTGGTGCAGATGGCGCAAACTCCATAACTCGTTTTTTAATGGCAAAGAATAGCCTCTTTAATTATAAGTTTGGATCGCTTGATGTTACCTATAAAGAAATTACTATCAAAGAAGAAAATGAATCGTGGGTCATTAATCCAGGTGCTATTCATATTTGGCCAAGAAAAGGCTTCTTTATGGTTGCTTTACCGAACATGAACCACACCTTCAGGGGGAGTTTGTTTTTACCATCGATGGGTGACAATAGTTTTTCTCACCTCAATTCACCCCAAAAAATTGAAGCTTTTTTAAAATCACAGTTTCCTGACATTGCCCCATTCATCAAAGAGTCTGGGGATGAGTTATTGCAGAAGCCACAAGGGCGCGTTGTTAAGGTTGAGTGTGACCGTTACGTTTTTAGAAATAACGTTTTATTGATGGGCGATGCTGCACACTGCATTGTTCCTTTTATGGGGCAAGGGGTGAATATTGGCTTTGAAGATTGCCAATTCTTATTCGATACTCTCAAAGAGTGTAGTAATGACTTTGAACAGTCATTTCAAAAGTTTAGTGATTATCGTCAACCTGAAGGAGTTGCAGCCAGCAAACTTTCAGAACGTAACTACAAAGAGCTGGTTGATGCAGACCCCTTAATAAAAGTAGTTATGCCTGCCTTGAGACAGCTTTTTCCATCACTGATACCGCCCAATGCCATCACCATGGTTAATTTCTTCGACCACTCCTATAGTGAGGTATTGAGAAAAGTCAATCGACGTCGTTTCTTTTAGTCACCCTACCGCATCTTTGCGTAAGGCCGCGCTTGGCGCGGGGATACAAGCGACCAGCCGGAATGCCGGAGCAACCATGGGCTGGGGTTGAGATGGTTTCTGTGACTTGCAATTTCTCTTTGAACTTTTTTCAAGAGCAATGTCTATGTAATACAAGAGCCTGTCGCAAAAGCCCCTGAAAAGAAGGGAACCACAAAGACACGGAGACACAAAGTTTTTTGCTCAGGCTACGCCCGGCAGACAAAAAAGGCTTCCTTTGTGCCTTGGTGTCTTTGTGGTTCAACGCTTTTTTGCTTTTTGTGACAGCCTCTTTCGCGGGAATGACGAGGAGTGGAGTCAAGATGTAAGACAAGTGGCGATTGAGAGTGGAAGCCGTCCCTCTCTTCTGTTTTTTGCGCCTCGCCAGTGCCAACACTGACAGATGGCCGGAGAAAATATGAGGATTAACGTCTAAATAATCGCATGGAAGACAGTCACTCGGATAGCACTGTAAGTAGCTAACCATATGAAATCATATATTTCTGACTCCTTGTTCAGGCACT
>JAQFVO010000185.1 GCA_027942505.1 Endozoicomonas sp.
CTCAACACCGCCATTGACCAATGGCTCGGCATAAAAAATCCTGGCAAGCTTGGCTCCATCAGAATGATGTTGCAACATGCCGCCGACATTCTCGATGGCAATACTGCCCGCAACAGCAGCCATCCTCAGGCAACCGCTTCACGCTCGGGCTCTAGCAAAAGGAAAAGAATTTACCGAAAGAAACCTGCCGCTGACATCACCAGCAATTACCAGACTCTTAAGCAGCTGACCCAGGCCCTGGCGGCAAAAGGCAGTGCACAGACACCTGCCCCAAGGAGCCTGTACGAGTTAATTGCAGCAACAGCTGATGCGATAGAGGCACTGAACCAGCCGACCAAAAAGCGAGTTAAGCGACCTGAAACCCAGCAGCCATCTTGCTCTCACGATCACAACTACTGCCCCGAGCAACCCGACCATGACTGAACATCACGGTCAGGCAGTCCCTCCGACCGTGATCTCATCAATCTTGAGCGTCGGCTGGCCGACGCCCACCGGCACCGACTGACCGTCCTTGCCACAAACGCCCACCCCCGGGTCAAGCGCCAGGTCATTACCCACCATGGAGATCCGGTTCATAACGTCGGGGCCGTTGCCAATCAGAGTCGCCCCTTTCACTGGCACACTCTTTTTGCCATTTTCAATCAGCCAGGCTTCACTGGTGGAGAAGACAAATTTGCCCGACGTGATATCCACCTGACCACCGCCCATATTCTCCACATAGAGACCTTTTTTAACGCTGCTGATGATCTCCTCAGGGTCGTGTGTGCCTGCCAGCATGTAGGTGTTGGTCATGCGCGGCATGGGCAGATGAGCATAAGACTCTCGTCGTCCATTCCCGGTGGGGGCCACGCCCATCAGCCGGGCATTATGCTTATCCTGCATGTAGCCTTTGAGGATACCGTTTTCGATCAACACCGTGTTTTGTGTAGTGACCCCTTCGTCATCCATGTTCAAAGAGCCACGGCGTCCGTCAAGGGTGCCATCATCCACCACTGTACACAGCGGTGACGCCACGCGCTCACCGATGCGTCCGGCGTAAGACGACGATCCTTTACGGTTAAAGTCTCCCTCAAGTCCGTGTCCCACCGCCTCGTGCAGCAACACGCCGGACCACCCGGAGCTGAGCACCACGGGCAAAGTGCCGGCAGGGGCCGCCACGGCTTCCAGATTGGTCATGGCCTGCCGTACCGCTTTGCGAGCATATTCCAGACCAGTGTCGTGCAAGAGAAACTGGAGGTAGTCACCGCGGCCACCACCACCGGCAGAGCCACGCTCAATGCGACCGTCTTTCTCAGCGATAACACTGACATTAAGGCGCACCAATGGCCGGATATCGGCGCCCATAGTACCGTCCGAAGCCGCCACCAGCACCACTTCATGAACGCCAGAGAGACTAACGGTCACCTGCTTAATGCTTGGGTCTGCCTTGCGGGCCTCCTGGTCGATTTTTTTCAACAAGTCGACTTTGTCTTCGCTGGTCAGGGAGTCCAGCGGGCTGGCCGCACTGTACAGCGCCAGCGGCTGGCTGCGCTGCCACGCCTGAACCTGCTTGTCCTGGCCCACGCGGGCAATACTGCGGGCAGCACCGGCAGCCTGTTCCAGAGCCGGCAGGATGATTTCATTGGAGTAGGCAAAACCCGTTTTTTCACCACTGATGGCCCGTACGCCGACACCACCGTCCACGTTAAAACTGCCTTCTTTGACGATGCCATCTTCAAGCACCCAGGACTCGTGGCGAACGGACTGAAAATAGAGGTCAGCGGCATCAACCGTATGGCACAGAATAGTATCGAGAATTTTGCCCAACTCACGCTCGCCGATATTGGCCGGAGTCAGCAGCTGGTCGCAGGCGGTGGTAATAATGTCGGTCATAAGCAGGCTTCATTTGTCTGTGTTTATTGCAAGCCTACTCCGCTATCCCTGATTAACTCAAGGGGAGTTTGAAATTTCTGTGTCCCTCCCGGTCACGCCCACCAGACCAATGTTCCAAATACATTGGAGTATACATTCAGCAACAGCAGTGCATAATAGCCGCTCAATTATGGCCGGGGCGATCACTACACCGGCTTTTCCCTGATTACCAGACCCGCCGTGTTGTCGTGACGCCCCAGACGGAGAAAGAAGAAAATCATGTTGCTATCTGTGAAAATCACCAGAGTGGCTGCAGGTGTTGCGCTGGCAACAGTCCTGCTTGGCGGTTGCACTGAAGAGACAGTACAGCAAACGACAGACGTCGTTATACAGCCGGCACTGACCGAAGTGGTGGTCAGCAGCGCCGGTGATGATCTGAACTTTAACGGTGTCGTTCGTTCTGCCGAGCGGGCTGACCTGGCCTTTCGGGTCGGCGGCATGCTGACCGAGATTCAGGTCAACGAGGGTGACCAGGTTCGCAAGGGCGATCTGCTGGCCAGACTTGACCCACGCGACGCCCGAACCGATCTCGAATCGGCCCAACTGGAGCTGAAAAACGCCAAAGATGATTATGAGCGCGCCACCGCCATCTTCAACAAGAGCCAGGCCATCTCCAGAAGCGACCTGGACACCATTACCACCAAATACAACCTGGCCCGCAACAAGGCCGAAGAGGCGGCCAGAAGACTGGAATACACCGAGTTGAAAGCGCCTTTTGACGGCATCATTGGGCGTAAACTGGTGGACAATCACAGTCAGATTACCGCCAATACCCCGGCCATCACCCTGCACGACCTGAACGACCTGGAGGTCGTGATTAACCTGCCCGACAAAGTCATGCTCTCGGGCCTGCGCGAAACCAGCGCCATTGCCGAGCTGGCCGCCATTCCCGGCCAATCGTTTCCTCTGACCATGCGCACCTGGGCCTCGCAGGCCGACCCGGTATCCCAGACCTATCCGGTGGTACTCGGCTTCAGCGACCTCAAAGGCTTGCGCGTGCTACCGGGCATGGCGGTCAAAGTGCTGGCAGCCCAGCCGGCTGAGGGCCAGAGCGGCGCCAGCATTACTGTACCACTGACCGCTATTGTTCCGGACAACCAGGGCGGGCAGTTTGTCTGGGTGGTCGGCAGCGACAACACCGTGAGCAAACGCGCCGTGGACGTCGGCAACCTGCGCAATGATCGCATCGTGGTGGAAAAAAACCTGAAGCCGGGTGAACGGGTTATTGCTGCCGGTGTTTCCAGCCTGAAAGAAGGCATGGAAGTTCATCCATACAGCGCGGGAGAGTAATAGATGGATATTGCCCGCTATACCATTGCCAAGCGTACCAGTGTCTGGGTCCTGATCGCCCTGACCCTGCTTGGCGGCTACATCAGCTATCTGAAACTGGGACGCTTTGAAGATCCTGAGTTCGTTATACGACAGGCTGTAATTAATACCCCCTACAGTGGTGCCACCGCCCAGGAAGTCTCCGATGAGGTCACGGACCTGATCGAAGGGGCCGTACAGACCATGCAGGAGCTGAAGGAGGTTAAGTCCGTCTCCAAGCAGGGTATGTCCGAGGTCACTGTGGAGATCTTGCTGGACTTTGCCCAAAGCCCCGATGAGTTGCAGCAGGTGTGGGACAAACTGCGGCGCAAAATCAGCGATGTCCAACGACAACTGCCGCCGGGTGCCGGCCCATCCATCGTTAACGATGACTTTGCCGATGTGTACGCCCTGTTTTTTGCCGTCACCGGCGAAGGGTTTACTGACCAGCAGCTTCAGGACTACGTTGACACCTTGCGTCGTGAACTGGTACTGGTGCCCGGCGTGGCGAAAACAGCTACCCTGGCCGAACAGCCAGAGACCATTTTCGTAGAAATTTCCAGCGAAAGAATGGCTCAGTTTGGCCTCTCCCTGGAGAACGTACTGCAGGTACTGCAAAAGCAAAACCTGGTGGCCGTGGCCGGTACCATCGAAACCGACTCCATGCGCATCCCGGTGATTCCCGATGCCACCGTACAGTCGTTTAAAGACCTGGAAAACCTGCAAGTGGGTGTGGGGAATAACAACGCTATCCTGCGCCTGGGTGATATCGCCACACTGACCCGGGATTACCAGGAACCGGCCTCTATGCTGATGCGCTACAACGGTCAGCGCGCCATTGGCTTTGGTATCTCGAATATTTCCGGCGGCAACGTGGTTGATATGGGCGACGCGGTCAAGGCCCGCATCGCTGAACTGGAAAATCAGCGGCCACTGGGCATGGAGCTGAATGTTATCTCCATGCAGTCGGACTCGGTACGTGCGTCGGTAACCAACTTTATTGATAACCTGATTGCCGCTATTGCCATCGTTTTTGTGGTGCTGCTGGTGTTTATGGGCGTGCGCTCCGGAATCATTATCGGCTTTGTGCTGCTGCTGACCGTGGCCGGTACGCTGTGCATCATGCTGATAGACGACATTGCCATGCAGCGTATCTCCCTCGGTGCCCTGATCATCGCGCTGGGCATGCTAGTGGATAACGCCATCGTAGTGACTGACGCGATTCTCGTGCGCCTGCAGAAAAACCCGCACGAAGACCGTGAAGCGCTCGCCTCAGAGATCGTCAAGGCGACCCAGTGGCCGTTGCTGGGCGGTACCGTGGTGGGTATCTGTGCATTCAGCGCCATTGGTCTGTCACCGTCGGATATGGGCGAGTACGCCGGCTCGCTGTTTTGGGTCATTCTCTACTCCATGTTCCTGAGCTGGGTCTTTGCCGTCACGGTGACGCCTATGCTCTGCCACGACTTTTTGCAGGTCAGACCACTAAACCCTGACCAGAAACCAGGGCGCGTTGTCACTGCCTACCGAGGACTGCTGGTGTGGGTATTAAACAACCGTCTGGTAAGTTGCGCCCTGCTGGCCACCACCATGGCGGCAGCGATCTGGGGGGTACAGTTTGTCCCGCCGGGCTTTATGCCTGACTCCCAGCGGCCACAGTTTGTGGTCGATGTGTCCCTGCCCCAGGGGTCTGACATCAAACGCACTGAAAGCGTGATTGCCGATATTGAAAAAGACATCAAAATCAAAGACGGCATCACCAATATCACCAGTTTTGTCGGTGGTGGCGGTCTGCGTTTCATGCTGACTTATTCACCAGAAGCGAGAAACCCAAGCTACGGCCAGCTGCTGATTGATATTGATGATTACACCAAAATCGCACCGCTGGTCGGTGAGCTGCAAAAAGAACTGACGGCCAAGTACCCGGATGCCTCGATCAAGGTCTGGAAGTTTATGCTCGGCCGCGGTGGTGGCAAGAAGATTGAAGCCGGCTTTCGTGGTCCGGACAGCGACGTGCTGCGCCAGTTGGCCGAACAGGCCAAGGCGATCATGCTTGACGACAGCAACCTGATTGCCGTGCAGGACGACTGGCGTCAGCAAGTGCCAGTGCTCAGGCCGGTATACGACGCTGAAGAGGTACAGCGCTTCGGCCTGACCACACCTGCTATTAATCAGGCCATCGCCCAGACGCTCTCGGGGCGTAATGTCGGGGTTTACCGCGAAGGTGACAAGCTGATCCCCATGGTTGTGCGCGCACCGGAAAATGAGCGCAGCCACCAGCGAGCCATCGAAAACACCGAAGTGTTCAGCCCGACCACCAACCGCTCTATTCCGGTCAGCCAGCTGGTGAAGTCGGTTGATGTCGTTTATCAGGACGCCATTTTGCGCCGGATCGATCGCGTACCTACCATTCTGGTGCAGGCGGACCCGGCACCGGGTGTGCTCACTGGTGACGCATTTAATGCCCTGCGTGGCAAGATCGAAGCCATCGAACTGCCTCCTGGCTACCAGCTGACCTGGTATGGCGAGTACAAGGCATCGAATGATGCCAATCAAGGTCTGGTTATTTCCGCGCCGTATGGCTTTGCGGCCATGATCCTGTCGGTGATCTTTATGTTCAATGCCCTGCGCCAGCCGCTGGTCATCTGGTCAACAGTGCCTTTAGCGCTGGTGGGCGTTACCATCGGCCTGGTGGCTTTCCAGACACCCTTTGAGTTTATGGCGATTCTGGGCTTTTTGAGCCTGATTGGCATGATGGTGAAAAATGCCATTGTCCTGGTGGATCAGGCCGATGTGGAGATCAGGGATGGCAAGCCGGCGTTTGATGCCATTATCGATGCGTCACTCAGCCGTGCCCGCCCGGTGCTGCTCGGTGCCCTGACCACCATACTGGGGGTGGCACCACTGCTGGTTGACCCGTTCTTCAAGAGCATGGCAGTGACCATTATGTTTGGTCTGTTGTTTGCCACCATTCTGACGCTGGTAGTCATTCCACTGTTCTATGGCATCTCGGTACGCAAGCAACTGCAAGTGGCTTAAGTCTCGATCGCTGGTATAGCGTGGGGAGCGTCGCGATTTCTGCCGCACCGCTGGCGGCAGTCATCAATCGCCTGCAAGGAGACAACGGCCAGTTTCTTTCTGAAACTGCCGCCGTCCACCAGCGATTCGCGGGTAATAATTTCAGGAATCAGCCCGGACGCTGCCTTATGGTATAAGGCGTCCGGGTCGAAGGATATGTGCAAATCCGGTTGCTCGTTGAAGTGCAGCTTCAGATAGTGCTGGTAACGGTAATCGAAATCGTGCCAATGGCAAGCGTCATCACCTATGAGAAATTGATCGCAAATGCCCAGCCAGGAGTCCTTGACCGTGGGCTCCGGAAGATGGCGCTCAATAGTCAAATGTTTGTAGAAGCGCTCAGACTTTCGCTGCTCGGCCACCTGGCAGGAGCTGTAGTAAATATTAGACAGGCTAATGTCCTCTTTACCACCGGATCGATCAAAGCAGGTCACAAAGAGCGTCTCGAAGTCTACTTTGTCCGCCTCGCTTGTGCGTCTTGCCAGAGTATCTGCACTCCACCCGGAAACCACAATGGCGTGCTCAAGCCACTGGCTATGGCAGTCGGATGAAGCCGGATAACTGTTGGTAGCCCGGTCCATCTGCACAAAGACAATGACATAACGCCCTGCTCGAAAAGCACTCTCAAGCAGCGCCACCATCTCTGCCGGGTCGTTGTAATCCTTCACTGTGGCAACCATACCCATAAGGCTGGCCACTTTTCGGAACAGCTCAGGCGACGGAATATCACCAACGGCGGAACCGCAGGACTTGGCAATTTTACGTGCGCTTAACACACTCCCATCACCATTTTTGTAGGGCAGTAGCTGGCCGCAGGCACATAGAACATGGTGCACAATGGCCAGGGCGTAAACCTTACACTGAGGCCCCAACTGTTCAACAAAGTTCTCATGGCAACGAACCAGTGGCGTGCACCTTGGAACCGGTTGGTGAAGACTTTCCATAAACAGGCTGCCCTGAATAATATATTTTGCACCTTGGACTGGTTTGTTGACTGATAGTTCATAAGTTGGGTTTATGGGGCAACCCCTAGGAACTGTTCTGAAATAATTTCCACATTTCCGGGGACGCTACCCGCTCCCCGCTACCCGCAAAAGCCCAACTGCTTTTGCTTTTGCGGGTAGCGGGTAGCGGGTAGCGGGTAGCGATTAAGAAATGTCATTCTCTCCATGAGACCTGGAACCTGCTGTCGCTCTACTCCGATGAATGATGCCGACCTTTCCTTGGCTGGCTGGTAAACAACTTATCAAGTGTCATTTTCGGATCAGCAAACGAACCCCGAATCTGGTAGCGGATACTGGTTAGCTGAGCCACTTGTTTGCCCAGCAATTTATCAGCAATGTAGATCATACCAGCCACCTGCGGCGCGGTTCCGAGCAGCACACTGAGAATGGGCAGATTAGACGTCAATGGAAAAGTCACCACCAGACTGAGGTCGAGCTGTTGACGGTTCAGATCAATAGTACCATCAAGCTTGAAGTCGGATGATGGCCCTTCTATGATCATCGGCTCATCAAAGGTGATAACGCCCCGGTTGAAGGCCAAACTGGCCTGCAACCGGTCAAAGCTGACTCCTGAGGAGAAAAGATCGGAAAAATCAAGGGTAATTCTTCTGGCCAGTGACTCAATGTTCAAAATGCCAAACAGCTTCAGTGCCTCAGACGAACGCCTGTCTGACAGGTGCAGCGCACCTTTTTTCAGCGACAAGTCTACCCGACCTTTAAGGCTGGCCACATCAGCATCATAGGGCGGTCCCAGCCAGTTCAGGCTGGAGGTGATTTCACTTTCCCGGGCCTGTAAAATGCCATCCAGCTTGAAACACTGCAGCAGTTGACTGATGTCAGGACCATAGACACGGCTTTGCAACCAGCTGCGCTGCTCACCATCCACCTGCACCCAGTCCGACTCACCAGTTAACTGCATACCTCCCAGATCACCAGAAAGGTTATCAATTCGTACCCCATCCGGGGCCTGACGCAAGTCAAAGGCAATGCCAAACGGGGGCTGTTGGCCAAGCTGAAGTTTTTTCACCTGTACGTCAATATCGGGGAAGGTTTGCGGATTAACGCTGGACAAATGAGAAGCCTGGTCTTTAACCGATGATGCCGCTTCAGGCAGGTGAGCATGATCGATAGTCAATAACCAGGGTGCGCTGTGCTGCAACGGATACCAGAGGCGTCCCTGCAACGCGTCACTCTTGACCTGTAACGATACGCCCCGGTGATGCTCACCACTCTCACCCAGACGCAGCGCAGGTTGCAGCGAGACGGTAATATCTGGCCAATGATACTGGCCCCAGTGCAAGGAGCCGATACGCACGTTATCGATCTTCGGCCAGGCCGCCTGCGCCTGTTGGTCAAAGGATAAGCTTGAGTGCTGCTGGAAAAACGCCTGCCACGGGTCAATATCCAGCCTGGGCAGAAAACCACTGACCACGACGCCGCCTTTACCAGGCAGGTTTGGTGCATTGGCACTCTCAGCGCCCAGGGTAATCCGGGCCGACGATGGTGCAAACTCGGAAGTGAGCCCCATGGTCAGCTCGCCCAATTCGGCCAGTTTGACCGTGAGCAAGCCATCTTTTTGGGTTTGTCGCAAAGTAAGATCAAGCTTCTGCACTCGTTCAGGCGCTTTATTCAGCGGTGCGGGCAGATCGGTGGCAATCCCCAGTAGCTCACTGCTGATCCTTAATACAGTCGCCTGATTCTTTAGCCCGATAGATAAACTGCCATGGTAGTCAGTCTCACCATGCAACATGTTGAGCCAGTCGTACTTGAGCCAACCTTGCAGCGTAGCCATGGAGATACGACCTGCCCAGTCAATATCGGTACTGACTGGCTCGTGATTGACGACAGGGGAGTGGATGGCAAACTGCGACGTATGGCCAAACATTATACCAGACAAATGTCGTCCAACCAGGCCCTTGTCACTACTGTAGGACAGATCACCATTAATAGTATTGATATCAATACCCTTGTCAGGTATAGCAAAACGGAACGATTGCACGTTACTGCGAATATCGACTTTGCTGCGTTCCAGATCGTCCAGGGGCAAAGAGAGGTCTACAGACCCGACCAGGCTGCCCGGTTTTCCCGTCAACTGCCACGACTGGGCAGCGCCATTGAGCCGGTTATTGATCGGTGTCCTGGTCAGAAAGTGTTGCAACGTGTCACCACCGGCTTTGAGTTGCGTCGCAACACTGACCACAGACTCGCCCTGCAGTGGCACCCGGGCAGTAATGCTACTCAGATCAGCACCGGCTGAACGGGCACTTTGCCCCAGAATCTCCACCCGGTCATCATTGACCAGAACCTGTGCGTTCAAATCGGTTATTTCCGGCCAGTCTGGTGCGTAGTCCAGCTCACCGTTACTGACATCAAAGAATAGTCCCCAGCGCGAATCCTCTGCCATAACAGGGCTCTCACTGTTCAACACGCCGTTGTAGATAAATCCGCCAGTGATATCTGCCTGACGGATGGCCGTGTCCAACCAGTGTGTCAGAGCCGGGCTCATGGGTAACAGGGCAGGCAGGTACTTACTGGTAAAACGGGCGTCGCCATGGCTGAGGCCCACGGTCAGTGCCATATCCAGCGTTTCGCCAGGATGCCAGTGCAGTGGAATATCAAGGCGCAGTTTGCCTTTCAGATCCCCTTCCGCCCCGGTGAGGGCCAGATTATCCGAGCGCAAAATATACAAGCCATCAACGACATCCCAGTAGAGCCGGCCGGTGGCGGTGTTAAATGTCCAGGTTTCGCGAAACAGTTTGGGAAAGCCCAACTGAAAATCCCGGCTATCCAGGTCCAGGTAGCCTTGCAACAGACTCATTCTCAATGGACCGCTGACATTCCCTCCCAAAGGAGCCCCGCGCCAGGCAGCCACCGAGACGTTATCCAGTTCGGCACTGAGATCAATGTCAAAGGGCTTGCGTGATGGAAACAGGCGCAGTGCCAGCTCATTGAGCTGCCCCCTGGGGTTCAGGGTGCGCACCAGAGCGGCAACCTTCCCGGGCAGTAACCCGGAGTCCAGTAGCCAGCGTTTGCCGGCGTCAAGATCCAGGGCGTCAGTAGCGATGGTCAGCGCAAGTCCACTCTTTTGGTCACCGGCCAGATACCAGCTGTTATGCCAGTAGGAGGTTGTCCCATCATGCCGATGATTTGCCAGTGCCAGGTTGTTAAGCCAGACCTGCAGGTCCGGTTCAACGCCCAGCGCACCTTGCATAAACAGATCGGTGTGAGCGGATACCTGCTTTTCTAACCCGGTATGATCCAGGTAAACAACACTGGGCAAAGCTACCTGCCCAGACACTTGCCAGTGGTTGCGGTCGTAACGCCACTGACTGTCGAGCTGCACCCGCACAGCTTTGACGTTGTCTCTGCACCCGCCCCAGAGAACACACAGTTGCTCAACATCAAGGTTATTGGCCCGGATACGGCCCTGCCAGCCAAAAAACGTCTCCTGACTGATAACTCCGCGCCCCTGAAGCGCAACAAAACCGCTACCCACTTCCAGGCGGGCAGAGAGTGCTTTTTGATTGCCCTCGGTCAACACCTGCAGAGATCGGCCGTTGATCTCACTGCTGCTGCCATCAATTTTGCCAAAACGAAGACGAATGTCGTTTATATCAACCGACTGCTGCAAGGCAAGCCAGTTCAGCAAGGCACCTTTTTGATGCTCCCGGTCCGGCAGGGATGAACCGGCAATCTGGTCAATGCCGGCCAGCGTCCAGCTGGTGCCGTCTTGCTGGACCAGTTCGATGTTGACACCATTGAGGGTCAACGAGGTAAACACCGGAGTCCAGTTGAGCAGCGATTTCCTCAAATTCAATGCCAGGTTCAGCTGACTGATGCTAAACCCGGTTACGCTGGCGTCGCTGCCCTTAAGGCTTAGCCCCCGCAGGGAGAGTAATGGCATGCCGTCGTTCCAGTGCGCCGACATGGACTCTACCTGCAAATCAGCGTGCAGCCGGGTGCTGAGCATGTGCGCCAGCTCGGGTTGCCATATCGGCAACGAACTGAACAGCAGCCGCCCAAGGCCGACCAGCAACACCATTGAGGCCAGCACCGCGATCAGTACTCGCCAGCTCCATGTCATCAGACGCAGCGCAATCGCCGTTGGTGGCGTTACGCTCTCTGAGCTGCGTGGAGCTTTGGACCGGAATATCGTTACCATCTACGCTGCGCCCGCCGGCAACCTGACTGGCTGACAGCACGTTCCTTAACCCACAGTCGGGGCTTATTAAAGCAGTTATTCAAGAAAATCCTCATCTTGATTCATTGGTGAGGGTTAGGCAACCGGTCAGCATCACACGGAGGCATCATAGAAGAACAATACAACCCGAGTGCGGCATGCCGTCGATATCGGCAGCCGTGGTACAAGAAACGATCCGGCAGGAAACGGTCACCTGGGGAAGGCACTATCTTCCCCAGCTATTTACACGACCAAATGACTATACCAGAACCACATCAAACTGTTCCTGACTGTAGATTGGCTCCACCTGGAAACGGATAGGCTTACTGATAAACTCCTCCAGGTCAGCCACATTACTCGACTCTTCGTCCAGCAGTCGGTCAATAACCGCCTCAGATGCCAGTACGGTATAGCTGTCACCGTCATAGGCGCGCACTGCCCGGAGAATCTCCCGGAAAATCTCATAACAGACCGTTTCAGCCGTTTTCAGTGTGCCACGGCCCTCACAGGTTGGACAGTGCTCACACAACACATTTTCCAGCGACTCCCGGGTGCGCTTGCGGGTCATCTCCACCAGCCCCAGCTCGCTGACGCCGGTGAAATTGGTTTTGGCGTGGTCCTGCTCCATGGCTTTTTCAAACGCGCGCTGTACCTGGCGCTGGTGCTCGCCATCATCCATATCGATAAAGTCGATGATGATAATCCCCCCAAGGTTGCGCAGGCGCAGCTGACGGGCAATAGCCACAGCGGCTTCCAGGTTGGTCTTGAAAATAGTCTCTTCCAGGTTGCGATGACCGACAAAAGCGCCAGTGTTAACGTCGATCGTGGTCATGGCTTCGGTCTGATCGATGATCAGATAACCACCGGACTTCAGCTGTACCTTGCGGCTCAGGGCTTTGTTGATCTCATCTTCAACACCAAACAGGTCAAAAATCGGCCGCTCGCCAGGGTAGTACTCCACCCGGCCATCAATTTCCGGCACCAGCTTGCCAACAAACCGGGAAACTTTTTCAAACGTCTCCCGGGAGTCAACGCGTATCTTTTCAATATTCGGGTTAACCAGGTCACGCACTGTGCGCAAGTGCAGCGGCAAGTCTTCGTAGACGTTGGCTGGCGCCTTGCTGGTGCGAATGTTCTCCTCAATGGTTTCCCACAGGCGATGCAGGAACAAAACATCGGCACGCACCTCGTCAGCACCGATGCCTTCGGCCGCCGTTCTCAGGATAAAACCACCAGAGCGGGACTGGTTCTCGTCAGCACTCAGGCAGGATTCCACCAGCTGCCGCAGGCGCTCACGCTCTTCCGTATCTTCGATCCGCAATGAGATGCCGAGATGGTTGTTTTTCGGCATATGTACCAGGTAACGTGCCGGTATAGAGATGTGCGTCGTCAGCCGCGCCCCCTTGCTACCGAGCGGATCCTTGGTCACCTGCACCACCAGGGACTGCCCCTCGTAGACCAACTCATAAATAGGCCGCTCATGGGGCTCATCGCCAATCTTATCCTGACAGCGGGAGACAATCTCACTGGCGTGGATAAACGCCGCCCTGTCCAGGCCAATATCCACGAATGCGGCCTGCATACCCGGCAAGACGCGAACCACTTTGCCTTTATAAATGTTCCCAACTATCCCGCGACTGCGGGCTCGCTCCACATAAATCTCCTGAAGCACACCATTTTCGACCAGAGCCACCCGTGATTCCATGGGCGTAATATTCATGAGAATTTCTTCACTCATCCCAGTCCCTCAATTCCTAATGCATTGACCTGTGGTGCCCTGACCGGCAAACGTCTTAGAACGGTTTCAGACAAAAGCCAGGGGCAACACAGGTCAATACACTGACGCAATCATTGGGAGCGCTGGTAATCATCTTGAAATGATACCAGCCGCAGGATAACTGATCGTTGCTTCCTGACAAACTTTACACCAAAAACCGTTTCAGGAGACCCGGCAATACCCAAGGGAGATTACGCCCTGGCAACCTGCCAGCACGGCAACCCGAAATCGGCCAGCAACTGTGCGGTTTCCATCAATGGCAGGCCGACAACTCCCGAGTAACTGCCGGAAATACCGGCCACCAACACCGCACCGTACCCTTGGATGCCGTATGCACCGGCTTTATCTGCGGGTTCACCGGAGGCGATGTAATCTTCAATCAACTGATCAGACAGTTCTTTAAAGACCACATCGGTCACGGAAAGTTCGGTACGAAATTGCTGGCCATCGGTGATGGCCACGGCGGTCATTACCTGGTGGGTGTTGCCACTGAGCAGGGCGAGCATCCGCCGGGCATCATGCTCGTTCTCAGGCTTGCCGAGTATCCTGTCCTGATAAACGACAGTGGTATCAGAGGCCAGCAGTGGGCGAATGGTCAGGCCAGAAGCAACGATCTTTTGCCAGCCGGCAGCGGCCTTTTCCCGCGCCATGCGCAGCACGTAGTCTGCCGGCAACTCACCGGGGCCGGGGGTTTCGTCAATCTCACCGATCAGTTGTTCAAAAGTGACGCCGATCTGACGCAGCAGTTCTGCCCGCCGTGGTGACTGAGAAGCCAGGTAAATCATCTTGCATTCCCGAAGAGTTCACATTAGCTCAGCAGCATCATTGTTACTGCTGCTGCGCAAGGGTTGTGGTCAACACCATCAGACCTGAGGTCTGGATGTGGTCAGGGTTAAACCTGCCTGCCCTCTCGCGGACGCTGCAGACCAGCATCTGACGATGACAGCGAAACCATTATATAGAGGACGTCGCAAAAGGCTCTGAAAAGAAGGGAACCACGAAGGACACGAAGAGCACAAAGAAAAGCTTTTCTTTTCCTTAGT
>JAQFVO010001262.1 GCA_027942505.1 Endozoicomonas sp.
AAGCATCTGCTCATGGTTGTGCAGGGCTGCTGCCAGGACATCGGTACCTTCATGGGTTCGGGTACGGAGGTTCTCCAGACGTTGTTGATAGATAAGCTTATGGAGCTGATCATGGGAGATAACCAGTTGATCCCTTTCCTGCTCGCTGATGTCAGCCATGACAAAGACCCGGGTGTAGGGGCAGCTCTTACCGGAATCATCAGTATTACCTGTGGTTTCCAGGGCTGGATCGGCAATGTAGTACATTTGTGTGGGAATGACGTTGCCGACGAGGTCGGTTACTGTCAGCAGAGCACTATCATTAAGAAATTCACTGAAGCGGCAGGTATGATCGTGTCTTATTATTTTCCAATCGCAACCTGTTTTGATTGTCTGTCTGTATTGGTGCTGTGAATTAGATAATTTCCCGATTTCGTTGCTCATAATGTGACGTTCTATTTCGCAAAAAGCGCACTTCAATATCTCATACCCCTCGAATCTATTCTTCAACTTATCGTTCGTCCGATACTTAGGGCGTCCAGCGTAAAATATGCCCTCGCAGACACAACGATGAATCAGTTCAGGGAGGCTTACCATCAGATTGCACAATGGTGACAAGGAAGCGTTGGCTTGAAAGGTTTCCTTTATTTCCTCCCGAGTATTAGGCCGGATACTTTTGCCACGTGATTCATGCGTTTTGATGCGAAGAGATGTTTCACAACAATCGCACTCCCCCTGTTTACCTCTGATTTGATAGCCTCTGACGTGCCGAATTGCCCTTAACACTTTGTGCACTACCCAGATGTTTTTCTTCCTTAATTCAATGGCATTTTCTGCCAGGCCGGGCGGAAAACCAGTTTCGTCATCATCAACAACATAGATCCGATAGTTTGATTGCAGAGGTATGACCCAATCTTTGTGACAGACAGACAGGAAGAACGCCGAGACTTTTTCGGGCAGCGTGATACTCCGATACCTGTCGTTGTCGCCACTGACTGGAATCAAAAAACTGTTGCCATTGCCGTTGTCGAACAACCCCTCACGCTCCATCTGACGGGTTTGTAAACAACAGGACCAAGGAGTCATTAAGTAAGGAATTTCGTGTTGGGGATCAGATGTCAGCCTGATATTCATTATTGTGTGTTCCATGAAATTTTTTGTGACAATAAGTAGCTAACCATATGAAATCATATATTTCTGACTCCTTGTTCAGGCACTCTCGGCAACTGCTCCTGCCAGC
>JAQFVO010000013.1 GCA_027942505.1 Endozoicomonas sp.
AAACACGCGGTGGCGATCAAATCCAGTACCGGTGTTGAGATATTGATCCACGTGGGTATTGATACCGTTATGTTACGCGGGGAAGGCTTTAATACCGACGTTAACATAGGCGACAAAGTAACAGCAGGTCAGCAGCTGATGACATTTGACCCGGAAAAAATCCAGGCCAAAGGTGCCAGTATCCAGACTGCCATGATGATCACTACCGGCGAAACGGGTGTGGTTGCCAATGCTCACAGCGATGTCACTGCCGGGAAAGAGATTGTCTTCACCATTGGTGGCGAACCGCAAAAGGCGATGTCCACCGATAACAAGTACAGCCACCACGACAGCGTTACCCTGACGGAAGACCTGGTGCTGAAAAATCCCCTGGGCCTGCACGCTCGCCCGTCGGCGACCTTGATCAAGATCATCAAGTCGTTCAATTCGCAAGTAGTGATTCTCAACAAGGACAATGGCAGAGAGTGTCCGGCTAACAGCCTGACCGCCCTGATGGGGCTTGCCACCGTGCTCGGCTCTGGGCTGCAAATCACGGTGACAGGCCCGGATGCCAAAGAGGCCATGGCCGCGATTGTTGACGGCTTTAACAGCGGTCTGGGTGAAGAGGTTGCCGACGAGCTGCCAGCCGACGACGAAGTGATGGCTGATGAGCCACCATTGCTCGGCCCGGTAGCTGGCACCGACGGTCGCCTGCCCGGTGTAAAAGCGGCCCCCGGCATGGCCATTGGCAAGCTGTACCACCTGGTGCATGAACTGCCCAGCTACCCTGAGGAGGGTGTTGGCGTCAGCGATGAAATGGGCCAGCTGGACTACGGCATCAGCAAGGCCAACGAATCCCTGCAGCAGTTAGTGGCGAAAATGGAGCAGGAACACGTCGGGGGGCATGCCGAGGTGTTTGTGGCCCACCAGCAACTGCTGGACGACCCGGCCATTCGTGACCGGGCCTGTTCCCTGATTGAAGCGGGCAAAAGTGCCATGTGGGCCTGGCATCGCAGCTTCCTGGCAGAAGCAGATGAGATGCGCAAACTCGACAATCCCATGCTGGCGGCCCGCGCCACCGACGTGGAAGATGTTGGCCTGCGGGTGCTGCGGATTCTCATGGGTGTGGACGATGCCCGAACGCAGTTGCCAGACAACACCATTATCTGCCTCGAAGACATCACACCTTCTGAGGTCGTAACCCTGGATCGCAAGAAAGTGATCGGCATTGTCACCCTGCACGGTGGCGCTACATCCCATGCTGCCATACTGGCCGGCTCGCTCGGCCTTCCTTACCTGGTGAATATTCCGGCCAGCGTTCGTGACTACGACAACGGTACCGACGTTATTCTTAACACCAACCGCGGGTACATGCTGGTCAGGCCCACTCAGGAGGAAATTGAGCGAACCATCATCCGCCAGAAACGTGCTGCCGACGAGCTTGAAGCTGCCCTGAAGGTGGCTGACCAGCCAGCGATCACGCTCGATGGCCATCGTGTGGAGATCGCGGCCAACATCGCCAACCAGGACGATGCGGAAAAAGCCGTGAAACTCGGTGCCGAGGCCGTCGGCCTGTTGCGCTCCGAGTTCCTTTACATGGAGCGGGCGATCGAGCCATCCCTGGCGGAGCAGGTGAGTGCTTACGAAGGTATTCTCGGCGCCATGGGCAAAGACCGGCCGGTGATTATCCGCACACTTGATGTCGGTGGTGACAAGCCTCTGGCTTACCTGCCCCTGCCCCGTGAGGAAAACCCATTCCTTGGTGAGCGCGGCGTACGCATCGGCATCAATCGTCCGGCCATGCTGCGCAAACAGATTCGCGCTATTTTGCAGGCCGCCAATGCTGGCTTCGCCCGTATCATGTTCCCGATGATCAGCTCGCTTGATGAGTTCCGGGCAGTGAAAAGGCTGGTGCAGGAAGAGCAGGAAAAGGCCGGTGTCACCGTTGAGGTGGGCATCATGATTGAAGTGCCTTCTGCGGCCTTGCTGGCTGATCATTTTGCCAAGGAAGTAGACTTTTTCTCCGTCGGCACCAACGATCTGACCCAATACACTCTGGCGGTTGACCGCGGCCATCCGAAACTGGCGGCCCGTGTGGACGGTTTGCATCCGGCGGTGTTGCGCCTGATCAATATGACCGTGCAGGCGGCTAACCGGGAGGGCAAATGGACCGGCATTTGCGGTGGCCTGGCCAGTGACCCGGACGCTGTTCCTGTCCTGGTTGGCCTGGGGGTTCAGGA
>JAQFVO010000077.1 GCA_027942505.1 Endozoicomonas sp.
GTACAGGGATTGTACGGAACCGGCAGGGATAGCCATCTGTCCGGGCATTCACCTCCGGTGGATCCCGTACGGTCCATGCATCGGATGACAGAGTGAGGGGGCTCTTTCACTGCTGTCGAGGGTGTTGCAAAACGCATAAAAGCCTGGAACCACGAAGAACACGAAGGCCACTAAGGAAAAGAAACGCTCTTCTTCGTGCTCTTCGTGGTTCCCTTCTTTTCAGGGTCTTTTGCGACACACTCTGTCATTGGATGACGCGGACCCGGTCTGGCCGGGTTCACCTCCCTGTTTCAATATTTATAGAATGGTTTACGTGAAGCTGGCACTTCTTGTGGAAGAGGTGAATTGAGGTTGTTGACGTTGTCGCAAAGGCTCAAATCGCACCACTCATCGTCATCCTTCTTCTGCCCATTTTGTTCAGAGTAAGAAGGGCCGGGCCGTGATGATTCTTTCGGCTGTGTGACTGATGCGCAGGAGGAGGTAGCTAATGATAATTGCGCTCTTTTATTATTGGCGGCTAACTCACCTTTTTTTCTCGCTACTTCCTCACTAAAGCCGTGTCTTATCGCTTTACGATAGCCGTTTGACCTTGCACTCCTTATGGCTTGCATCGTTTTGCATTTTTCGGTGGCAGTGTATGCCGCCCTGGTCCTCTTGCCTTTATCGGATGCGCTGTATCTGGCCTGGCTCAAATGGTTTTCATAAGATCTGGCGTACCTGGCTCTGGCCGCTTTGTCTCTTTGAGTCTGCCTGAGTCTGGCTTTGCTCGCCTTGCATTTATCGGATCGGTCGTATTTGGCTCTGTTCGTCTTTCGTTTGTCGGATTGGTTGTATTTGGCTTTGCTTGCCTTTATTCTCTCAGCTGCCGTGAGCTCAGTTTGAACCTGGTGTGGTGCGTCTCGATCCAACGGTTCAACTAACATCAGTTCATATTCAGTTAGAGGGTAATGAGAAATCGAAAAGCTATCCAGTCTGTGTGGAGTAACATCTGTGTCTGGGGCGGTTGGTCCGAAATAGCCAGGATCAGAGGGATTAAGTATCTGTACAGAATGTCCAAACCCGCTCAGGTGTGAGTTGCAATCTTCAATTGGAAATAAGAAGGTATCTGGTAAATCCTGTAAAGAAGTAAAGTTGGGAATGGAATTTAAGCCAAAGTCGTATATGTTCATGGAATTATTGAACTTTAGATTCAGGTAGCTGTTCAAAACTGGCAAGCCAATTTTGTCGTTAGTTGACGCTAACGTAAATTCGAGAGAAAAGTCTCAAACTACATGTTTTAACCAACGATAATCGGCATTTTCGACCTATGACTACTCTTTCTTTTTAAAGTTCCCCCCTTGTTGTCAGCTGTTGTTGAGGGGCAGCCGAAGTACCCGGTCGCTGGCGCCAGCCATATCCTGACGTTAAAGAGGATTATTATTACCTGATATTTGGTCTACGCTGGAGTCCCAAAGTAAAGACGTTGGCTAATTGCCCAACCGGCTACCTGCTGGTTATTCGGTTTTTTTTATTTGCCTATGAGTAGCTAACCATATGGTTAGCTACTTAGAAGATAAAATTAGCGTCCAGAGGCTCGAATATGCAGGTCAGTGGTCGTCAGACCCTTCAGGTGCAGATAGCGGAAGGTGACACAGATTCTCAAATAAAGAACCGTGAGCCTTGTCCCGTGTGTAAACAGTATTTAGCGGAGTCAAAACTAGGGCCATTTATCAAGCATCGCGATTGCTGCACAGAGGACATAAGCCAGAGGGAAGTCGGTTGCTTGCCAC
>JAQFVO010000086.1 GCA_027942505.1 Endozoicomonas sp.
AGTGACACTCACCACTGAGCTTCTGGGGCAGAATCCAGTCTGACTGCGGTGGATTTTGTCTGCGGGCATGGTTAAATTTTGGATTTTTTACCCGCAAAAACACTGAACTTTTGCCTGCTTCAGCAATTCCAAACTGAGCATGATAGCCAGATGGTTCCAATGCACTGTCACGATTATTGTTACCAATTCTGCCGTATGACATAACCCCCTCAAAATCATCAATCCCAAACGCTGCGAATGGCGAGCCTGTGTCGTTGGCTCTGGAATAGTCAGAAAACGCCACATTAAACCACACATGGAACCAACCCCACTTGAGAGGCTCACTATATAAATATTTCACATCCTGTTGCTGATTCACCCCATCAGTACAGCACTTGGCCACACTTGGCGGTATTCCTGTGCTCTTCGGGGGGAGAATATCACAATGATTGTCATCACTCTTGAACGGACTGTAATCGGAACGGGTTTTCACGGTAAAAAAGTGCTTCCCGTCACGATGCTCCACGCCCATAGTCAGTGGTGCAGCACCATTTCCTTCAAATTTTGCTCCACTGTTTTTCAGGGCCATATACTCATCGACGGATGTGCCCTCTATCGACAACTTCTGTATCGTGTTTGACGAATCAATATACTGTAAGCCATCGCCGTGAGGCATTAGCCTGAACACGGTCACATTGCCAGCAGACCTCATATTGATATTGATATCAAACTCGCCACTGTAATATTGTTTCCCGAGGCCATCGCAAGCATTCAAATAAGCGCCAGTCATCTTTGCCAGCTCAGTGTTGTTTTGCCAGGGGGAACCGGCCAGATTGTCACCGATTGGATAAAAACAGTTGCTTAACTCAACACTCACATTTCCGTTCAGCGCTGGCCCATCAGGCACCTTGGAATGCTTGCTCCTGAACCGGTAGATTACATCCCCTTTGTCGTTTCCCCGTTCAACAAGAAGTCCCTCATACCCACCTCCTAATCGAACAAACTGACCATTTAATGATAAATCGCCAGGACCCAGCTCCTGGTGAATGGACGGCGGA
>JAQFVO010000094.1 GCA_027942505.1 Endozoicomonas sp.
AAGCACAAACGGTTGAGCCTTTGCGGGCGGCGGGTAGCGTCCTAAAATGTGGAAATTATTTAAAGACAACTCCTTACGACAGGAAAACAGCCGCTGCTTTGGTAAAAATCACTTCGGTTGTGTGACTGATAAGCAAGGGAACTCTGATAAAAAATCCGCTCTTCTTTTAGCTGCGACCAACTCTCCTTGTTTCCTCGCCAATTCTTCACTGAAGCCCTGTTTCACAGCTGCCCGATAGGCTCTTGATTTGGCACTTCTTATGATTTGGTTCACCCTGCCTTTAAGGGACTTGACGTATTTGGCTTTGGACTTCTTGCCTTTTTCGGAGGCATAATACCTGGCTCGACTCGCCCTGCGTTTGTCCAAAGAGGCGTCTTTTACGTTGCCTGCCTCGCCTGTTTCAGAAACGCTTACCTCCTCTAACGTAAAGTGCATAGCTTGCCCGGAACCAGATGATTCAGCCGCGTTTGCTGTAATAGTTTCAGTTGGGTCTGGCTGCTGCGTATCTTCGTTCAACGACCCGGCTGACACCAATACACTTTCAGTGTCTGGCACAGGCAAAATTGAATAACTATCCAGTGGGCAACAAGGCCTATCCTGGCCTGCCTGCTGGTCCAGATAACCTGAATGGGGCGGACTGAGCTTCTGCACAGTACATCTGGACTCACACAGCTGTGATGCCTCGGCCAGTAGCAACAAGTGGTCTTTATCTGGCACCCGCAGACAGGGAGCGCAATGAGTGGATAGATCCAAATTAAAGCTCCAGGCTCATTAGCATGCTTGTGGTCTAACGAGACTATGCTCGTTTATAAAAGTTCCTCTCTTGCACAACACTGACAGTCAACACAGCATAAGAATTTACTTTTTTTGCCACGGAGGCCCAGAGGAAAAGATTTTTTTCTTTACTCCGTGCCTCCGTGGCAAATGTTCATTTGGTGTATTACATCGAATTTGGCATTTTTTTTTCGGACACTTCACTTGAAAGTGCCTTTGAGACCAGAAAAACGATGACTGTCGTATGAACAGCCAAGACGTTACAACTCTATGACGCAAACCTGTGCAGCGGTACGAACGCTGCTCAAAGACATCTCAACAGGTCAATCACTCAGAAATATCTTCCAGAACGTTGAGGACTCTGTTTATCTCTTCCAGCGTATGGTAGTGAACAAAGCCGATGCGTAGCAGCCCATCCCGATCCTGAAGGTTGAGCCGATCAAGCAGGTCCAGTGCGTAGAAATGGCCAGACCAGGTATAAATACCCTGCTGCGCCAGCAGTTGCCCCAGCCTGACTGAGGAGTGTCGGTGGTGGGCCAAAGCAAACGTGGGGGTCCGCTCAGCCGTGGTATCCGAGCCGTACAGGGTGAACCCGGTCATGTGCCTGAGACCATCAAGAAAACCTTGCGACAACTGTTGCTCATGTTGCTCAAGCCAGTTGGCCGACGCCTGTAATCCCTTGCGGTCGTAGTCAGAACTGGTAAGCCAGCCATGGTATTTAATACAGGCCAGCAATCCGGCAATCGCCGTAAAGTTCTGTGTCCCTGTCTCCCAGCGCCAGGGTGGCTGGTCTTTTGCTGCCCGGACCTTGTAAGGCTTGAGAGTACTCAACAGTTCTGGCCGACCATACAATAATCCCAGGTAAGGACCACAAAACTTGTAGGCAGAACATGCCAGAAAGTCAGCATCCAGTGCCTGCACATCCGGCAACCGGTGAGCGGTGTAGTGAACGGCATCAAGATAGACCAGGGCATTGGCACTGTGAGCGGCCTTGATGAGTGCCGATGCCGGGGTAATACTGCCAGTCACATTAGAGGCCAGAGTAAACGCTACCAGTCGTGTTTTATCGCATAGCAGCCGCTCAAGCTCAGTGACGCAGAGATTTTGACTGGCCGTGAAGTCCATCTTCCGGACTGTGCACCCTCTCTCCTCAGCCGCCAGCACCCAAGGCGTTATATTGGCGTCATGGTCCAGCGATGACACAATAATCTCATCGCCCTTTTGCCAGGTTGTGGCAATGCTCCTGCTCAACGCCAGGGTCAGAGAGGTCATGTTAAGGCCGAAGACAATGCTTTGTGGGGGCGCATTAAGCAAGTGCCCTGCGGCCTCCCTGGCCCGCTCCACCAGTGCTACCGTCTCTTCGCTGGTGGTAAAAAAACCACCCAGATTGGCACTACCCGCGTGCTGGTAATCCGACATGGCACTGATGACTGATAACGGAACCTGAGTACCGCCAGGCGCATCAGAATATATTGCCTGCCTGTCTCCCTCTATACGCCCAAGGGCTGGAAACTGCTGTCGGATAAGCTGGAGGCGGGTTGAAGTATGCTGTTTTTCCACTGTTCATCCTTCAGAGTGACCGTAATAACGAAAACATCCCGATACCCACAGACACCGGCACTGCTTACCTGAAGCGCGGAGGTATAGTGATAGACCCGCCGATCATTGCAGTAAACAATATCTCCGGGAAATAACGTAGCACTATAGGCCGGCTCGTCTTGCGGGTGATAAAAAATTCCGGTCTCTGCCCCGTCAACGTTGTTGCGAGCAATGCACGCGATGGCAATCAGGTCGAAGCCGTCCTGGTGAATACCCTCCGGGACTGGCAAACCATGATCTGCGCCAGAGCAGGTTATCCGGATTTGATGCACACCATAAACAGCGCGCGCCGGATCAAGGCCGAAAAAACCGTTTACCTGTGCGAACAGGTGCTGAAATTCCGCCAGCTCAGTCAGGGTTGGTTCAATTTCAGCAAACTCCCGCGGGATATCCCCACTGAGGTAGTTGATCGAACGCGACTGGACGAAGTCATCGTAAGGCAACCTTGAAAGTGCAGGCCCGGTATAGCGCGAGTAGCGGCGGAAACGGAAATCACCCTTGACGTAAGGGTCAGGGGGAAGATTGGCAAAAGAGGGAGCGAAAGCGTTCAGGTCAAGATCAGCCAGCTGCTGATGTGAAAAGGTAAAATCAGGTGAAATAAGAGCCATGATCACCCTCCTGAGATTACGACTATCGGTTTGTGGGACATGCCTGCAACATAATAGACAACAAATTCTTTTGCTGTTTATCTTCTGGTACCAGGCCGAGAGTGAGATCGACTCTTAGGAGTTGTCCTTATTGTGACATTTCAGGACAATGTCTACTGATCTGTGACTGAGCAGCCGGGGATGAGCAATGATGCCAGTTGTGCTCTTTTCTTCCGGGCGGCCAGATTTCCTTTTTCTCTCGCCAATTCTTCACTCAAGCCTTTTTTTGAACCGGACCGATAAGCTGATAACTTGGCATATTTTATGGCCAGAGTCACCTGCCCTTTAACGGATGCATTGTATCTGGCACAGGTCTTCTTACCTTTTTCCGATGCAGAATATTTTGCATTGATTCTGGCTCGACTCGCCTTACCAGAGGGGGATGCGTTGTATCTGGCCCGGATTCTGGCTTGAGTTAACTTGCCTCTGGCTGATTTGGCGTATTTGGCTTTGCTTATCTTGCTTGCAGCTGATTCGGCGTATTTGGCCTTACTTCTGGCTAGTCTCATCCTGCCTATGCATGAAGCTGTTATCTCTTCAAGCAAAAGTGGGAAAGGCTCAATAGAACACTCAGATCCAGTTGCTTCACACTGAACAGTGTCAGTAAGAGCCTGACCCAGAGTGTTGTTATTCAACGACCCAAGCGTGAAAGGCAGTGATGGCTGCGAAACAGTGTCCGATGACAGTGGCAACTGATGATTTGTTCGGTGGGAGTTCGTTGAGAGCACACTGGCATCATAAATGGGTTTAGCACCGGGAAAACTTGATATGGTTTCATCAAGGTCATCAATTGAATTACCGTACTGTCCTCGTATGGAACCACGTGCACCCTGATTTGTTACTTGCTGATCTAAATACCCACAGTCGTGGATATCAAGCATCTGCACAGAATATCCAAACCCACACAGAGATGATGTTTCAGATGCAAGGGGCTCTTCATACAACTGTGGAAAACAGGAGGAGTCTAGAATTACACTTGGCTTAAGGTCATAACTATTCATTGAGTAGTAGGACTTCATAATTATGTGGCGGCTCAGGAGTTGAAAGCCGATGTTGAGATCAACTGGCCACGGTACATTATGACAGCATCATAATGCGCGAAAATGCCTGGTCGCGGTCTCTGACCACCCCTCCTTTTTAAAGTTCCTCTCTTTGACAACTCGCCCAGTATTTGCCGTGAAAGAAAATTTCCACCGAGGCACAGAGACACGGAGAAGAGAAAAAAGCTCTTCCTCTGTGTCTCCGTGACTAAAGCTTTCATGACAGAGGGTGACAAGCCATCGTCGTGAACATTTGTGCTCTTTGTGATTCCATCCGAGAGCCATTGATAATGGTGGGATAAGCTTAATGTCCATCCTAACAACGACCGCAGGCAACGCAGGATACTTGAGATTGCTGCAGCAGGATTTCTTGCGATGGACATTAAAACAGAAAAAGGACACCCGTTTTTTTGGTTGATAAATTAATGGGTGTCCTCTTTTTTCTTTTTTTCCTCGACTTTAGAGTTTGCATAAAACGAATGTTTAGTCAGTTTTCTGAAAAAAAGAAAGCAGCTCCACGCGAACTCTTTTTTCAAATTCGGTTTTATTTCCAGATTTTGTCTAAAAGCCTTTGTT
>JAQFVO010000151.1 GCA_027942505.1 Endozoicomonas sp.
GTGTCAACTGCCTCAGCTTCTTCAAGTTCTCCCCGGGTGGCCAGTACGGCCAGTTCTTTGGCAAATTTCTGGAGCAGATTGATCACCTCATCGCGCTGGAAATTGAGTGTTTCGTCAATTTCAATGCTGAACAAGGGCGGCGACTGCATATGCCCTTCCTCTTCTTTGCGAATAAGTACCATGTGCAGGCCGGTGTCCTCATCGTCGCTGACCTCGGCCAGTTTAAAGGTTACCGATTGTGCATCGCGTAATATGGACAGCAGCTTCAGAGCTTCGGCAGCACTGAGATCGCCAGCATCCACACGGGCTTCAACATACTCTCTGGCAGACAGGCCGGAGGCGATGTAGTTATCAACTAAGTCCTGGATACTCTTGTACTTGTTTTGGCTCATAGACCCTCCTGATAGCTGTATCAGCTAATGCCTGACAGGGAAAGACCGTGTCAGGCGCCAAGGTCAGATTCAGCAGAGTTAGCTCTGACTCCTGCCTCCAGTGTACCTGATCAGGGCTGAATGTATAGGTGTTAATACTGATGTGGCTGGTTAGGAGTGGCTAAAATCAGACGCTTACCGTGCTCAGTCCAGGGCAACTGGCAGCTGTGCACTATTCCCAATCAGGTGCAAACCTGCACGGGACGGGCCAGTCGACGCGGTCCTCTTTTGCCAACAGGCTAACTGGTTTTTCAGCGCATTTCCCAGTGTTTTTTCGCATGATTCCAATCTGCACTTACTGAGCGTATCTTAGGATACAACCGTTAAGGTTGCCTTGGCCGGAAGTTCAGGAAATCCTGATCTGGAAACTAGAAACTAGAAACTAGAAACTAGAAACCGTTAACTGAAAAGCACTCCGGCTGGAGATGTGGCAATTCTTTCACGTCCAATTGTTTGATGGTGCCTGCAAATTTTGAAATACCTTGACTCTAATTTGAACCTTTGCCGTCGCAATCTGAATCTTCTGCCCAGCCTCAAGGCGCTGCTGGATACGCAGAGCGTCTCCCTGGCGGCCCGACAGATGCATGTTACCCAGTCGGCCATGAGCCGGACGCTGGCGCAGCTGCGGGAAGCTCTGAACGACCCGATCCTGGTGCGTCAGGGCAACCGGGTATTCCTGTCGGAAAAAGCGCTGACCCTGAAAAACGACGTCAATCGTGTGGTGGCCGAAGCCTCGACACTGTTTGAAAACCAACAGTTTGAACCGGGGACCAGTGACAAGCATCTTACCATCGCCAGCAACTACATCGTGCTTGAACAGATACTGCCGCAGATTCTCCGGCAATTCTGGCAACAGGCCCCAAACATCAGTTTTGACCTGTTACCCTTCAGCCCGCAGCTTGATAAGCGTCTGGAGGCGGGTGAGGTGGACTTGGTGCTGGGAAGCGTGGGCACCCCCCCTGTGGGTTTCAGTTATGAGTCCCTGATGGAAGACAGAATCTGTGCACTGGTACCTGTGGACCACCCTCTGGCCGACGATGGCGATAGCGCCCTGACCGTTGCCGACCTGGAGCGTTATTCGGTTATACGACACTCTTCATGGATGGGCAGTCCGCATTTTATCCGGGACTACCTCGAAGGCCTCAGCGAGCATATCCGGATGGTGGCCAGGGCGCCAAACCTGCCCATCGGCCTGCAACTGCTTAAAGATACGCAACACATTCTGATTACCACGGAGCAGGCCGCCAAAGCCAACATCTATGTGGATAACATGCAGATCAAAGCCCTGCCCGACAATCCACCTTCAGTGACTTATCACGCATTGTGGCCGGAGTACTGGGAGTACAATCGGGCGCATCGGTGGTTTCGCGAGTTCATTATCAACCGTCTGCGTCAGCACCTGAAGGAGATGACCCGCCAGCAGGCCATCGATAAAGAGGAGTCAGTTCTGGTCAGAAAGGCTGGTTGACAAAAATCCGCAGGAATCGCTCTTCGCTGCCGGCTGCCATTTCGGTGCGAACGGTCAATCCCTCGATCTGGAAACGGATGCCACCGCCCACACTGGCTTTCATGTCCTGATGCAGGGTTTGCAGATTAAAATCATCTGCCACCCTGCCCAGATCGACAAACAAGGTCCATTGCCACCAGGGAATGTCATAAAATGAGCCAATGACCGGTAACTCGTCCAGCGGTTGCCAGTGTGGCATTACCCGGTATTCAAGGCTGTACGACAGCGCCGAACGGCCTGAGAAGCGCTCTGTGCTGAAACCACGCAGTTTATCCCAGCCACCCAGAGTTATGCCGGCATACCACGGCGGCCGTCGTAAGATGCTCTGGCCATTAACGACTTCTGTCTTATTCCAGGTCGGAGTATCGGCAACCCAGGCGTTGAGCCCCAGCACCTGTTGCTGCATCAGACCGTTGCTGCCCAGGTTGAAGAATTTGCTGTACTCAAACTCGACGGTTGACCAGGAGGGGCGGTCACTGTTGCCCCAGTCCCAGGTGTAAGTGAACGAGCTATTGCTGCCCCGGGTGGGCAGGCTGGCAGAGTTTCGGGTGTCGTATTCCACTGTTACCACCACTCCGGCCGAGTGGTCTGCCTCAGCTGGGTGAAACTGGTCCAGGCGCTGGCTGAGATAAAACGGGCGCAGCGTCAGCGTGGTAATGCCGGTGGTCATCGGGTTCCATTCGGTGCCGCTCTCATAGCCGCGGTGGGTTTTCGCCATGGCGGCAAGTGCACCATCCTTACCTGCACCAATGGGTAAGGTGTACTTGAAATCGATCTGATAGCGTTCGTCACGCAGGCCATCACGGATGGCACTGTCCAGACTGGAGTCATTGCTGCCGGTCTGCGGATTGCCGGGTAAAAAGATGCGGGCATCAGTCTGACTGGCCTGATAGACACTGAAGTCCATTCGCAACTGGTCAAAGCCGGGCACCATCACATTGTAGAGACCGAGAAAACCAACGGTGGAGTCATTGTTCGAGCCAATGGCCATGCCAAACAGTGACATCTGCGGTTGAAGCAACCCTTTAACCAGACCGGCACCGCCAATGGCTACCCCCCAGTCTTCGGAGCTGAAAATAAATGGGAGAGCTTTGATATCCCAATGTGGCTCTGGACTGTTGTTACCCGCTGACGCCATGCTGCCCAGCAGTAACAATAACCCCCCCAGAGCCACCCCTTTTCCTGACTTAAACATGCTGTCGCTTATTCCTTGCTCCCAAGAGGCTTATAATCAATTTTCTGAATAAATGTTGAATACGGTATTGCCTCACTTTACCCACCCGATAAAATGACGGCTTGTTTTGCCATGCCTGTTGCGCGACGAAACGCTGCGACCATGTTTCATGGTTCTGGCATAGCGGTATTGTTGCTAATGGCTCGAGGCACGATGATGAAAAACCGGTATGACACTCTGGACCCAAACACGCTTCGACAGCAGTTTCCCCTGCTGTCGCGCACCGTGCACGGTCTGCCCCTGCTCTATCTCGATAATGCTGCCACCACACAAAAACCACTGTCCGTTATTGAGGCAGTGGAGCAGTTCTACCGACTGGATAATGCCAATGTTCACCGGGCATCGCACTTTCTCAGTGCCTGTACCACCGAAGCCTTTGAAGCAGCCAGGGAGATAGTCCGGGATTTTATCAATGCCCGTTTTGTTGAGGAGGTGATCTGGACTCGCGGTGCCACAGAAGCCATCAATCTTGTGGCCAACAGTTGGGGACGCAGCATACTCCAACCGGGCGATGAAATCATCCTCTCTCGTCTTGAACATCACGCAAATATCGTACCCTGGCAGCTCCTGGCCGGAGCTACCGGGGCAATTATCAAGGTGATTGAGCTGGATGAACCGGGTAACCTGGATATGGCGCAGTTTCAGCAGCTGCTCTCAGCCAGGACCCGGCTGGTGGCAGTTACCCACAGCTCCAATGCAATTGGTACCATTACGCCCATTAAGCAGATAACGGAGCTGGCCCACCAGGCGGGCGCCGTGGTGCTGGTGGATGGCTCCCAGGCGGTGGCTCACCAGAGGGTGGATGTGCAGGCCCTGGGTGTCGACTTTTATGTCTTCTCGGGCCATAAAGTCTATGGGCCGACGGGCATTGGCGTGCTGTTTGGTCGGCGCGAGCTATTGGACTCCATGCCCCCCTGGCAGGGTGGGGGTGAGATGATTGAGCGGGTCAGTTTTACCGGGACCCAGTTCAATAGTCTGCCATTCAAATTTGAAGCAGGAACACCCAACATCGCCGGTGCCATCGGTCTGGGCCGGGCGCTGACATTTTTAGCGGGTCTTGATTTTGCTGAACTGCATGCACACGAAAACCGACTGCGGTTGTGCGTGGAGGAAGGTCTGGCGGCAATAAACGGCATCCGTCTTATTGGTCAGGCCGGGCATAAAGCACCGGTTGTGTCGTTTGTATCGCAAGATTACCACAATCAGGATATTGGGCTGATCCTCGATCAGCAGGGCATTGCCGTGCGCACTGGCCACCACTGTGCCATGCCATTGATGGAAAGTCTGAACCTCAACGGCACAGTACGTGCCTCGTTTGCTCTATACAATACCGAGGCAGAGGCCGTGGCTTTTGTTGAGGCGATGGCAAAACTACACCACAACGCGCTGTTTGATGTTGCCGGGGAAGTAAACCATAGCCCGACAAGCCAGGCGACACCGGCTGAACTGCCGGAGATTTTTCGCCAACAGACCAGCAACCTGACCACCATCACTGAACGATTACAGCCACTGGCCGGTTGGCAGGAACGCTATCGGCAGATTATGTTGCTTGGCAAAGAGCTGCCAACTCTGCCCGGGGAGTGGAAGGTTGACAAGGCCCGGCTGCACGGCTGTGAGAGCAGCGTCTGGCTGCACCACTATTACGACCGGCAAACCATGCGACTGTACTTCGCTGCAGACTCCGATGCCAAGGTTATCCGAGGTCTGATTGCCATTGTTCTGGCCGTGTTTTCCGGTAAGACGCCGACAGAAATTGTCGGGGAAAATATCGACGCACGGTTTCAGGCGCTGGAGCTGTTTACCCATTTGAGCCCATCCCGGGGTAATGGGCTCAGAGCCATCGTGCAGGGGATTCAGGCTACTGCTCACCGCTATTGCTAGGTGCTTGCTGCACAGGTCAGCTTATTAACAATCCGGGCAGCAGCGGCAAAACCGAAGGTGGCAGTTACTGCCGTGGCTGCACCGAAGCCGCTGGCGCAGTCCATTTTCATGGAGCCGGCATTCACCGGCTTGGCCTGACAAACGCTACCGTCAGCCTGTGGATAAACCGCCTGCTCTGTGGAAAAAACACACTCAACACCAAACTTTATACCGGATTTGATAAAACCGTGACGATCGCGCAGTTGATTACGAACTTTTCTGGCCAACGGGTCATGCCAGGTTTTGGTTAAGTCGGTAATCTGTACCTGGGTAGGGTCCATTTGTCCACCGGCCCCGCCGGTGGTAATAATTTTGATCTTGTTTCGTTTGCAGTGAGCAATAAGGGCAGCCTTAATCCGGAAGCTGTCAATGGCATCGAGCACATAGTCAAACTCCTTGTTGATCAACGCCGGAATATTATCCTCGGTAATAAAGTCCTCAATGATCTGACAGCGGCACTCGGGGTTGATCTGGGCGATGCGCTCAGCCATCACCGCCACTTTTGAGCGACCAATGGTCTCAGTCAGTGCATGCAGCTGACGGTTGGTGTTGGTGATGCAGATGTCGTCCAGATCAATCAGGGTGATTTTCCCCACGGCAGTTCTGGCCAGCGCTTCTGCGGCCCAGGAGCCAACACCGCCGAGACCGATAACACAGACATGGGACTGACGCAGACGGTCTACTGCGCTGTTGCCATATAAACGGCGGATGCCGCCAAAGCGGTCGTTAAAGCCGTCGCTGGTGTCATTACCGGGAGAAGGGTGTGGTGACATGGTGGGAACTCATAACAAATACGTCAAAGGCCGATTATACATCGACCTGAACAAGGCTTTAATCCCCTTGGAGTTGTTCCGGAATAACCCTCTCTTTTTGCCACACAGACATGAAGAAAAAAATAATCCGTGCCTGCGTGGCAAGCTCTTATCAGCCCTCCACCTGCCGCTCCAGCGCCGGCCTGCCAGCCAGCGAAAGTAGGAGAAAAAGTGCCGGAGCACCCAGTGTCAGCCACAGGCCGGCGACGACATAAACGACAAACATAGTTTGATAGTAATCACCATCTTGCACCACCGAAAAAAGGCTCTCGGTAGCTTTGATGTAGCCGAACAAAATGGCCAGGCCAATGGCGCTTCGTACTGCACGGTGCCAAAGGCTGCCACAACCGCTGTAACGCAGGTAGCGCAGGGTAACAATAGTGCCTGTGCCGGCACCCAGGCTGACCGCCACCATGCCGGCCATGAAGGGCATTTCCAACAGACAGGTGTAAAGAAGGAAGAGAGCCGTGCAAAGCAGCCACAGCGCTCCTGTCAAAAAAACCGTGGATTGCCGGTGTAACCAGTGGGCTGTCCGTTCCCCCAGTGTTATGTATAGTCCCAGTAGAGCAGCAGCCAGCAGCCAGCCGGCAATAATATCACCCGGAAAGTGCAGACCAAAATAGAGTCGGGAGAAACTGATCAGCCAGATCACAGCCATCGCCACTGCCCAGAACCAGCGTTTAGCCACACCCCTGGCCAGCATAATCCACAGCAGTGCTGAGTTTTGCGAATGGCCACTGGGCAAGCCATAGCCCCACTCCCGGTTGGCGGTAATGGTCGGGTCGATATCAAACGGCCTAGGCAGGGTCAGTAAATCCTTGCAACTGATATTGAGAAAAAAAGACAGTGCAAACATGACGCCGACACGCACCATAAAGCGAAAGTCGAGACTCCAGAGCAGCAGAGGCAGGAAGTAAAGGTAATACTTACCGCCCAGGTCCGTGGTGTGGCGCATGAATTCATCGGTCAACGGGCCTCGATATTGCTGTATCCAGACAACAAAACCCAAACCCCACTGGAGTACATCAGTCACACACAGCTCCCTCTTCCGCCCGAAAAGAACAAACGAAGGAACCTGACGGGTCAGGCGCCCCAAGACATCCGAAACGATAAAAAAACTGCTAAAAACGATGTGAATCTGTTGACGCCTGCAAAGTTAGCAGCGAAATGTGTTAGCTGTGGAAAATATTTTGTGTCTGTTCTGGTCAGGAAAACGCCTGGTCAGAGAGGATTGCAGGTGATTTATCGCTCTACGCAGGTACCTTGCCACAAGCCATCAACAGGGTTGTAGCCACACTCTGGGTTATCCAGTGCTTTAAACACAATGACCGGCACAAAATCCAGTGCCTTGATGAAGTCGTACTGTGCCTCAAGTTTGGAAAACCAGCGCAGTCGGCTGTTGTGCAGATTATGTCTGCCTGCGCCCCGGGCAAAGTACCACTGCTGGGTCGAGGTAGTTGCCACTGAGCAGTGCTCTAAAGAGAGTTGTGCGCCAGGGCGCCAGCTCAGGCAAAAATGTTCACCGGCCTGTTTATTGAACAATCTTTTCGACACCAGGTCATAGCGCCAGCTCTGGTAACTGGTCGGTTGGCAGGCTGCTACCTGAACCTGTGCTCCACCAAAACAATCGTACTGGTTGATGCTGTCCATATGACAAGGCTCAACCGTCAGGCAGCGGTGACTCTCCCTGTCGGCCAGCTGGATATCCTGAGTCAGCTTCATCCGGTCGGGCTGCCAGGGCCAGGCACCCGACCAGTACCATGATTGTCGTTCCAGTTTCTGTAGCTCCGGTTGGTCAGCAGCAAACTGCGGACACTCCACTTTGCCGGTGAAAGGACTCAGGTAGCAGTGGTGTTCGCCGGCTTCGGAGTCAACAAACTGGAACGTCAGGTGCGAAGGGGTTGACGCCGTGGGATGGGAGTGGACTTGCCGATTAAACAGTTCATCGCGTTGGTTAAAAAACCACAGCTGAGACAGGCGCGACGGCTGACAGGGGGTCAGTGTGAACTTCTTCGGCAACCGGGTGAGGCAGAGATCATGGCTCAGTTCGGCAGAGTGAATGTGCTTGCTTTGAAAATCAAACAACCACCGCTGTTGTGGTGCGTGTTCGTCGCAGTATTGCAGTTTGGTCTCATGGTCAGAGATATCAACAGCCCGTGACGGTTCTTCTGTTGACTTATCCACAACAGCAACACACCGCCCGGTATCCTTTTGCCGTAATAGAAAACGCTGGGCATACGTGCCATCAGAATCTTCAGAGGCGCAAGCACCAGAGAACGGTGTGGCGATGAAGACACATACACAAAACAAAGAGCGCAAAACAGCGCGACCCTGGTAAAAAACTCCTGACACCACGCTCACCATAAGTCCACATAAGAACAACCGTAAACCCTGCCGCAGCAGGGTTACTCAAGCAAGGACCGAAACGATGGACCTTATCAGAATTGATCCTCAGACAGGGCAAAAAGTTCCCCGGTTCCAGCCAGGGCGGCCATAGCGGCGCTTTGAAAACGCGGCAGCAGGCGCTTGAAGTAGTGCCGGGCAGTCACCTGCTTAGCGGCCAGCCAGGCAGGGTTATCACCACAGCTGGCCAGCTTGCGGGCCGCTGCCTTAGACATGGATAACCACATCCAGCCATAACATACGTAGGCCAGGGCGTTGAGATAATCAACCCCGGCAGCATTAATGACATCAGGGTCACGGCGTGATTCCGACAGCAGCATGGCGGTCAGTTTTTCCAGCTGGTCCACCGCATCAAGCAGTGTTTCGGCAAACTCATCTTCAGGTTTGGTTGAGCGTCTAATGTCGTTTAAAAGGATCCCCAGGTAAGCACCATCATTGTGAAAAATCTTCCGCCCCAGCAGGTCCAGTGCCTGAATACCGTTGGTGCCCTCATAGATCTGGGCAATGCGTACATCCCGCACCAACTGCTCCTGCCCCCACTCCCGGATGTAGCCGTGACCTCCGAGTATCTGCTGGCCGGTAACGCAGCTTTCCAAACCAACATCCGTTAAAAAGGCTTTGACGACTGGCGTCAGCAGGGCCGCAAGTGCGTTTGCCTTTTCTCGCTCCTGCGGATCGGGGCTGAACTTGGCTATGTCCAGCTGCATGGCAACGTAGGTGGAAAAAGCCCGGCCGGCTTCGTTGAGTGCTTTCATGTTCAGCAACATCCGCCGGATGTCGCCGTGCACCAGCAGCGGGTCAGCGGTTTTGTCTGGCTGTTGTGCACCGTTGGCCGAACGCCCCTGGAGACGATCACGGGCGTAGGCGAGGGCGGTCTGGTAAGACATCTCACTGGCACCCAGGCCCTGGATGCCAACGTGCAGCCGTTCGTAGTTCATCATGGTGAACATGGCGTTGAGTCCTTTGTTCACCTCGCCCACCAGGTAACCGGTTGCCCCGTCAAAGTTCATCACGCAGGTGGCTGAGCCGTGAATGCCCATCTTCTTCTCAATGGCACCACAGGAGAGGCCATTGCGCTCACCAGGCGTTCCATCAGGGTTGAGCAGAAATTTTGGGACTAAAAACAGCGAAATGCCCTTCGGCCCCGCTGGTGCATCGGGCAGTTTGGCCAGTACCAGGTGGATAATATTGTCGCTCAGGTCGTGCTCGCCACCGGTGATAAAGATTTTCGTGCCGGTAATGGCATAGCTGCCATCGCCATTGTCTTCGGCTTTGGTGCGGATTATGCCCAGGTCACTCCCGGCATGAGCTTCGGTCAGGCACATGGTTCCGGTCCACTGGCCACTGTATATAGGCGGCAAGTAGGTTGATTTGAGATCGTCGCTGGCGTGGGCGTCAATGGCCAGGCAGGCGCCGGCACCAAGGCTGGGGTAGAGCGTGAAGGCCAGGCTGGCACTGCTGGCCATCTCATCAAACTGTGCCGCCAGTACCTTGGGCATACCCATGCCCCCGTACTCGGGGTTGCCGCCCAACCCAGTCCAGCCTCCGGCAGAAAAAAGCTGGTAGGCTTCTTTATAACCGTCGGGGGTGATCACCTGGCCATCGTGCCACTGGCAGCCTTGCTCATCTCCGGGCCGATTTAGCGGGGCAATCGTTTTTGCGGCCAGTTTTGCCGCCTCTTCCAGGATCGCGTCGGCGGTTTCCCGGTCTATTGTTTCATTGAGGGCAGGCCACTGTGACCACTGTTCATTGGCACGAAAAACATCATACATGACAAATCGCATATCACGCAGGGGGGCTTGGTAATCGGCCATGATCAGCTACTCCCGCAATTTTTTGTAGTGAGTATTCAGGCATAGTACCTGAGAGCGAGAGTGCTTTCATAGCGGTCTGGTAAAAATTCTGCCATTAAAAAAATGTGCCATCAGAGTTACCCATTGAAAAATTTTTGTCTCATTTCACAAGCACTGAACAATTCTAAACTTGCGGCTGTCTAACGATTTAATTTTTGCATTGAAAGTGAAGATGGCGTTATGCAGTGCAGCAACGATGGGATTAATCATAACCTGATCAATCGTGAGGCAAAGAAAACCACCGCAGCAGTCAAAAAAGGCTTCTTTAACGGTTGTGATGTTCAGGGCATGTCGGTTGCTGCCGGTATGGTACGGCAACAGTCGGAAACACTCCTTACACAACTATCCGCTCGTACGGTTGCCGATTTATCCACAATAAGTCTGTTATTAGCGGGCAACAGCGAGCATGCGCAACAGTTTAATGAAATGGTGCGTCGAATCGAAAAACCGCAGCAGCAGCAACATATTGTCGAGATGCTCCGGGTGGTTACTGATGTTGAGGTGGAAAAAGTAGTTCTGTGCTGTGAAGAGCCTTCACTATTGCTGGGCAATGAACACCGTTTTCTGCTATCAGCCAACTTCCCTTATGCGCTCCTGCGCTCTTTCAGGGATGAAAAAATAACGGTTAACGAATTTTCTACCCTGATCTCACTGCACGGCATTTACCAGGAAAACATGGCGGCAAATCCGTTATTCAAGATGTCAGGCCAGAGGTTGTTTGATCAACAGGGGATGCCTGATGAAGATGCCTGGCTGCCAATCATGCAGACATTGCAGGCCTCTAATGAAGGCCTCTCGCCCTTTGAGTTGCTCCCTGACGAAGGCCGCACACCCTTTCGATTTGATGTCGTGAACATAATCCAAAATATGCAGGCCAGGCTTAAGGCCGTTCGCCCCGTTGAAGCTATGTTTTGGCATTATGACATTCCGGCCTCATCACAAACGACTGTCGCTGACTTGATAAGGGATGTCAGTACCTGGGTTTTATCAAGATTTGATGATCAGGAGATGGTGCCCAGTCTGACCATGCGCCAGAGTCTGCTGGACGCCGCTTTCAAAGAGGAAGCCCATCGCATTAACCCGGTAATCGGTAGCAGCAGTGTCAGTGATATCAGGAAAGGGGGGGTAAACCGTTACCGGGATTTTGCCCTGCCATTCCCCGGGCTGCCTCTGCCCAAAATAGCGGATTATTTGCCTGCCCCAACCATTGTTGATTTTCAGCATCATGATTTTTATCACCTGTTGCGAGTGGCTCTGCTGGCCAATGTAGATGCTGATCTTTTTATTGCCATCGGTGATGCCTTGCAAAAACAGCAGGATCAATATCACCATGCAATTACGTCACTCACCAGACTCTGTCAACAAAAGCTGGCCTCTTATGAAGCCTTCAGTGATCGTGTTGAGCACCTTTCAGCGTTGAGTCGGGAGAAAATAAAAAACAGAATTGAGTGTGATTTTTATAAGATTTCCAAACTGCTCTCCTATTTAAAGAGGGCAAGAAAGGCCGTGGGGCAGCTTAAATTTTACCTTTATGATTTGGAAGTTTGTGTGTCAAGCTATAGGCAGGATGAAATCTTTGGTAAAGATAAAAAATTTGATTTTTACTATACAAGCATTCTCGAATCACTAAACAGAAATCCCCGCGGAAATGGCCGGGTACTTCTTGATGGCAAGCATGCCGATCTTGCCGGCCGTGTTGTCCTGCCCGTGATTACCGGTAAACAGGAAGATTCACTGACACTGTACCTGAAGCACATTGCCAGAATTAATGCCGAATCAAATCTGATCGGCATTTTCGGTGCGAAAAACAATGATCCTTATTGGCAGAGGCTGCAAAGATCAAAAAGGTTTATGGCCTCAATGGTGAGTGATATTTAAAACTCGTAAAGCAGCTTTGGGCTTAGTGAAAAGGAAGGAACTTGTCTGTTGAATAATTGTCCAATTCCGAGTCTATGTGAAAAAAACGTGCGTCTGCTCCTGGTATTTTGAGTAGACACCTCCCAAGTTCTTTAAGCAATCAGTCAGTATCGTGGATATAAGCGGCACAGCAAACAGCCATTCTATGACGTCCAACCCAGACGATCCCCTTTCATGGTTTCGCAGCAAGGATGGGTTAGCTGTTCGTGTGGTCAATGCCGGCGTTGAATTATCCCGGCAGTGGCACTTCCGGCCAGTCAGCATTCTAAAACCGGGCAGCCGATTCGTAGTCACCTGCAATAACGATTTCAATGAATTTGAACGAGGGCGAGAACGAGTAGTCACCATCCTTAAACCCGGGTCGCAAAGCAACCTGTTGTGGGCATTCAAACAGGATGTCGCTTCCCAGGACAACGGCGAGGCAGGCCACCACAAACCGGGGTCGGCCAAGAAAATAACCAGTTTTGACCTGCTCAGCGAAAAAATGTCAGAGATACAACTCAGGCAAGGGTCTGTCTTTCCCCCTTTCACCTCCGGACATATTGGCTGTGATGGTTACCGTTTGCATAAGCCGGCAGGGCCACACCGAGAGGCTGAAAGCTACCCTGAAGTGATCTGTCAGTTACACCCTCACCAGATGCACTGGGGATATTTGCTGGACTTCAACCGGGAAAAGTCATTCAGGCGTATCGCTGAGGTTATGACCAGTATTCTTACTCTGGAAAAAAGTAACGCAGCCCCGTTGGTAAATCTCTGTCTCTACGACAGCCAGCGGGGAGCACTTCTTGCGCAGGAGAAGCTTGAGCGTGCAACCGTGCAGGATATCGCTAAAAATGCCGAGACCCTGTCCCGCTATGAGTGCTCAATGGGTATGGTCAACCGGCTGTTTGCCTTGCTGGTCCAGTCCGGCTGTGAACGCTTCCTGTCACTGCTGAAAAACCTGCCCGATGAGCTCAAGACACTGATGGAGGACGGCGGAGCGTTCGATATGGACAAACTCCGTTATGCCATCAGATGCTGGGATGCCGATAAATTCCATGCCCTGCTGTCAACGGTCGATGTGGCGTTGTTGAGTCGCGTTGGTTTACCTGAATCACTGCTGGAAATTCTAGCCTCCAGACATGTTATCAACGACGAAGAGTATGAGGGTGCCACCAACGCCGGTAAATTCGTTTTGCAGTTCATCGGCGAACAGCGTTATCAGGAGCTGGTGCAGTGCATTTTCTCCAGCCAGGCAGAAATTTGCCGGGTACTGCTGAAAAACCGTCTGTTTATTCCCATCCTGGGCTGTTGTCGGCAGTACTCTGCCCTCAACCCATTAGTCACTTGTCTGCTGATTGCCAATGGCTCAAGGGTGAGCTTCGGGGGCAAACGATTTGCAGTTTTGCACAGCCTGTCACCGCTGTTTAATGCCAGGAAATTCTTCAAAGCCAACCTGCTCTCCCAAAGAGATGTCATGATAATTCGCCACGAGGTACTGTGGGAGATTATCTGTAATGCTGATAATGGACAGGTTGTTAAGCCCAAAGCCATCAAACGGCGCCTTAAGCTGCTGGTTGATAATCTGTATAACCATCTTAAGGCGCATCACGTCTCTTGTGCCGAGCCGAGCCGATTGATCGAGCCGCCTCGTCCTTCACCCCCTGGTTCCTTGAACTGTGCCCAGGCAGAGTGCCGGCTGATCATTGGTGAAGAAATTTATGACGACCACTACCTCAACCAGAATATTTCCGGTTGGGAACTGAAATTGCATCTGGAGAGCGGCCTTTCACCACGGCGATACAGTGATGAAGAGCTGCTCAACCATCTGCGCTACCTGCAATGTCTGGGACTCACCTCCGATTACTCGCGCTGTGCGCTGGTTACCATGCAAGATACATACTACGCAATCGACAGCTGTTATGTGATCAGAGCATTGGATAAAAACAGTAACGATTCCGACTGGCTCAGTACTTTGCTGGCCACGCCACTGAACGTTGATCGTACGGAATTCGCCAGCCTTGGCCGCTACCGGACCATCACCCGGGCTGCGGGGCAGCATTACTACCAGAATCCCCATCCGGCACGGGTGCGTTCAATTCTTGCCCAGGGGGTAAAGCCCATTTACCGCCGTCATCACGGCCTTGACCACGCCCTGCGAACGCAGATGGGTATCGAGTTTCTTATTGAAGTTTTGCCCCCCTTTCACAACGGGTTCAAGGCGTTACTGGCGAGTTATCCACAGCTGCCCGAGTTGCTCGGCATTGCCGGGCTATACCACGATGCCGTGGCTGAGGATGAACCAAAAGATATGGAAGAGCTGCGTGCCGCACAACTGTTTGAGCGCGATATGCAGGCACTGCATGACTACCCCCATGAGCTGATAACTTTGGTGGCCAGCGCGCTGCGAAATAAAAACAGTAACGAAATGCCTTTGGTTGAGCTGCCATTTACCCGCGATGACCAATGTCCGGCAGAGGAGCGGCTCTTGCGGCAGATGTTACGTTTTGGTGATGTGGTAGATATTGTCCGGCTGGTGCCGCTACAGAAAGACTTTCTTGAGGAAACGCACAGGCCATTTGCCACCCAGTCGTCTGTTGATAGAGGAGCTGATAAATTTCACCCGGAGGCGATTGAACTGCTCGCTGCTATCGACAACCCACAATTCACCCGGCTGGTCAAGGCAGCCGTGCTGACATTTCGCGAACTGGCCAGCCTGACGGGTGGTTGGCATCACCAGTCGGTCAACCCCGTTGCCGCCCGATATCACCTGCTGGTGGACAACCATCAGCGGCGTCTGTTGATCGAACAGTCCCCCGAACCCTCCCGGCTGATGCGTGAAGTGCTTGATGACCTCGTTCGTCTGACCATTGCCGAAAAAGCCGGGATTGATATCTGCCTGGACGGACACCAGGAGTACGCCAAGAACAAGGCTGCGCTACCTGATTGCTGGGATAAAACGACGGGAGTCGCGGGTACCTATCGCAAACTGCACAGTGAACAGGAGCTGCGCCAGGTGCGGTTACCCGGTGAGATGACTCTGGGTGAAAAAATCTGTTTTGCTGCCCCTGTGCATCGCAACGACAGGGTAGATCTTTCGGCTGCTGTCAGTCACGGTATCCACTCAGAGATTGCCCGGTTACAGTCAGAGGGTATTTATCCACAGACAGGCACGCCATCACAAGCTGAGCTGAAGCAGATATATCAGCGACCAGACTGCGTGGGGGCCACTGTTCTGGGTGATCAGGGTATGACCATTGTAACGAGTGAACACGAGGGGAAGGTTTATTATCGCATGGCTTAACTGATCAGGGGTTGCTAAAAGCATAAAAGCCTTGAACTACCAAGTAAGGGCACAAACAGGGGGCAGACTCTCCCTGTCAGTCGAGATTGGACTTCAGCGGATTGGCCCTGAATTTCTCTTTCCAAATTTGCGGCATCAGGTCCCGGATATTCCGGGCTGGGTGAAGGCTGATGCGTTGCAAGACATCAAACATAAACTTGTAGGGATCAATAAAACCGGTTTCAGGTATTGAATCTTGAACCCATTCAAAAGAGAGACTTAAGCCAGTTTCGGGTTCCGTGGTTGTGCGTCAAGAAGAAAGACCTGACCTCAGCTTTTTTGACTCCAGCTTTTCGCTGGTCTCAACAGCTCCTGATACTTGGTGTTTTACCTGAACTCTATACTTAATGAGTACTCACTTCTGTTTGGCCTCTATTTGCAATGGCTGGTAAATCACCAACCCAGTCATTGAGCCATTCAATACTGAAAACCATCGATACTTTAATGGGTCATCAATGAATCAAGGACAACGTGTTCGCCTAAAAAGTGCACTGGACAGGATTGGTGTTTTAACTGGGGAAGTGCAAAATCTCAGGGGAAGGAAACGCCTTAAGGTACAGTTTCCTGATACGGCACAGTTCTATCCTGAACAGAATCTTGAGCTAGTTGAGGAGAGCTCTACGTTTGAGAGTTTGATTCAGAAGGGTAACTACGGAGATACTATTCATTTACGAGGCGCCATTACACACTCAAGGCTGACGGGTCGCCTGGCAGATGTGATCTATAGTATGGAGGCTACCAATACCGATTTTTTACCCTATCAGTTCAAGCCGGTTTTGAATTTTCTCGAGTCTCCCAGCAATGGAATTCTCATCGCTGACGAGGTGGGTTTGGGTAAAACCATTGAAGCTGGCCTGATCTGGACAGAATTGAAAGCTCGGGTGAATGCCAACCGACTACTGGTGTTGTGCCCTGCTGCTCTTAAAGATAAATGGGCACAAGAATTACTGCGCCGGTTTGGTATTAAGTCTATCCAGTGCAACGCCGGCGAATTGCTGGCAAAGCTCAGAGAGAATGAAGAAAACCGGGATACCGGCTTTGCGTTAATTGCTTCCACTCAGGGCATACGACCTTCAAAAGGCTGGGATGAAGATGATTCCAATAAATCCAGCGCGGCTGAATTAGCCCGTTACATCAGCAATAACTCGGTGGATCGGGAGCTGTTTGACTGTGTCATTATTGATGAAGCTCACTACCTCAGAAACCCGGAAAGCCAGACTCATCAACTTGGCCAACTGATTCGCCCAGCAGCAGCCCATATTGTTCTGCTTTCAGCCACGCCCATTCAGTTACGAAGTGATGACCTGTTTCATCTGCTCAATATCATCGACAATGAAAATTTCGAGTACAAACAGACGTTTGATGATTTGCTCAATGCCAACCACCCGATTATTTCACTTGCCAGTGCCCTGCGTGCTAATCAGTGCCAGGCTGGCGATGTCACTCGGGCGGTTCAGGAGTGTCTGAATAACCCACTTCTGAACGGAAACCGTCAGCTGGAAAATCTGCTGGAACAACCACCAACATCGACTCAACTGGAAGATGTGAATTTCCGGATCAGTCTGGCTAACCGTATTGAACGCATTAACCTGCTGGGTAGTGTGATGACCAGAACCAGAAAACGGGATGTTCAGGGTAAGAAGGTTATCCGCTTTCCCGTAGCAGAAACCATTCAGATGACACTGGTAGAGTTAGAATTCTACCAGAGAGTAACAGAAGCCGTTAGAGACTATTGTCGATCTTATGAGCTGTTTGAAGGCTTTATGCTGACCGTTCCGCAAAGGCAGCTTTGCAGCTCAATGCCAGCTGCTCTGAGAGCTTGGCAAAAGAAATTAACCACGTTTGATGACGATATTGTTTTTGACTCCACTGCAAGTCTTGATAAAAAGTTGCCTGACGTCTCTGTCGGGCCTCTCATACAACGACTGGCACAAATTGCACGAGACATTGGTTCTTATGAAGAGCTTAAAGCACATGACAGTAAGTATAAAAAACTGAAGCAGCTGCTGCTTTGTTACTGGAAGGATAACCCTGGCCGAAAACTCATTCTCTTCTCTTACTACCGCGAAACACTGCAATACCTGAGAGAGAGGTTACTGGAAGATCACATCGATTCTGCCTTGATTATGGGTGGCATGAATAAGGAAAAGGGAGAAATTATTGAGGAATTCCGGAGTGAACATGGCCCTGATATCTTATTAGCGACAGAAGTGATTAGTGAGGGTGTTGACCTGCAATTTTCATCAGCTCTGATAAACTACGACCTCCCCTGGAACCCAATGAGGGTTGAACAGCGAATTGGTCGTATAGATCGAATTGGTCAGGAAAAAGAACGGATACTTATATGGAATTTTTTCTATGAAGATACTCTGGATGACCGTGTTTATAGCATACTCTTTGATCGTCTGAACATTTTCCAGCATGCCCTTGGAGATATGGAAGCAGTCCTGGGAAAGAAAATTATTCGCCTGTCTTATCACCTTTTAAGCCATACGCTAACTAAACAGCAAGAAATTAGTCAGATTGAACAAACATTCTCTGCGATTGCTAATGAAAAACAATTGCAGGAAAAGTTGGAAGAGGAAGCAGCCGGTTTGGCAGCTCACGGAGATTATGTTCTAAACCGGGTAGAATCAGCCCGGGAAATGAGACGTTTTATCGATGGCAAAGATCTATGGGTTTATATCAGGGACTTTTTAAAATCAAATTATTCCGGCTGTAAGCTGGTCAAAACATCTTCTGATCCACTGGCTGTCAATATTGAGCTATCCATACAGGCCAAGTCGGCCATGCAGGCCTTTCTGGATAAGAATCCGGCTCTCAGTCATACTAATCTCGCCCGATCAGTTACTGGTAAAAGTATTACCTGCTACTTCGATAACAAAGTTGATTTTGGCAATACAAAATATGAAGTCATCAATCAGTCACATCCACTGGTTCGCTTTGTTGCTAGCCAGCTTCAAATGGGAGCGTTTCATCCGATTGTCGCTTCTGAGATTGTTCAAAATGAGATTCCTTCTATCCCTTCAGGTGCCTACCTGATTTTATGCAAGCGCTGGAGCACCTCTGGCGCTAGGACTGTTGAAAAACTAGTATACAAAGCCCTGAATCTGAAAACCGGTGAAGCTCTCTCTGGGGAAGATGCTGAACGGCTTGTCAATGCATGTGTTGACAAAGGGCAGGACTGGCTGAATGTAAAGGCTGAAGTTATAGCCGATGAAGCTGTCAACTCATATTATGACTTGGAGATCCAGTTCGATGATGAGTTTTCCGAGTATTGTGGCACAATGCAGCTGGAGAATGAGGATCGTGTTGACTTTCTGATTAATACGCTCAAAGGCAAGGTTGAAAAAGATATCCAGTCAAGACTTCAGGCAATTGAAAAATTGAAAGTGAAAAATAATACCAAAATGATCAAATTGAATGAGGGGCTTATTCGAAAGCTAGAAGAAAATCGTGATCGGAAAATTTTGCAGTTTAATGAAAGCAGGAGGATAAATACAGAGCCCAGAGATGTGATTTTGTCCCTAATTAAAATCAAATAGTTTCCAAAACAAGTCCAGAACTCAGGGGCTGTGTAACTCACCATTAGCAGTAGGTGCCAAAATGACTAAAATGTTCAGCAGTTTTTCCTTGCTCAAGAAAAAAATAAAAGAGTATGCCAAGCAAAACAGCCCTGATGAAACAAAACCTATAGAAAAAGAAAAAAACAAAGAACTAGTTAAAAATAATAAAAACATCAAATCTATAAAATCTATAGTTCTCACAAATAAAACAGAAAAAGTAAAAAAGCCAACAAAGCCAAAAAAGCCAAAAAAGCCAGCAAAAAATAACAATGCCAAACAAAGTACAAAGTATAAAATCACGATTAAAGAGTCTACAAAGGTACCAGACTGCCTTCTTAAGCAAGCAGAAAACTCCTTCACCTACACTGTAAAAAAGCCAGCAAGAGATCAAGCATATGATGGATCTTCTGGGTTAACGGAGATTGTAATCGGCCTGGACTTCGGCACAGCAACATCAAAAGTCATTTTGATGGAACAAGGACGGAAGATTGCCTGGGCTATTCCTTTCACAAATTCCAGACATAACCCATATCTACTACCCAGCACAATATCTTTAAATAAAGATTTATATTCTCTTGATGATCCTGAAAATACATTTAGTAATTTGAAAATGCCTCTACTGAGAAAATCAGGCTGCTCTGACGATGAATTGGCAAATGTTATCGCTTACCTTACATTAGTAATTCACCGTGCAAGAGAATGGTTTCTGGAAAATGCTGCTCCTACATTCCCGGGATTTGAATTTGACTGGCTAATCAACCTGGGAATACCCGCTGCAGATTATAATGATGAGGCTTTAGTTAGCAGATTCCACAACGCATTGCTCTGCTCAGCCAACTTGTCATTTGAAACAAATGGAAAGATAAACAGAGATCTTGTGTTATCTGAAATAAAAAAAATAAATTCAAAAGGTCCAGAAATCTACGCTGAACAGAGTTCATTTCATCCTGAAGCCGTCGATGTATTCCCTGAAATAGCAGCACAGCTACATGGATATGTATGTTCTGATAAATGGGATATTAATCGGCCAAAATTTATGCTGGTTGATATTGGTGGCAGCACTGTTGATGCGTCTGTTGTTAATGTGATCAAACACTCAGATGCAGAGTTGAAGTATAACTTTTTAAAGTCAGCAGTTACCTTGCAAGGCACCGTTTTTCTTCATCGGGAGCGACTGAAATGGATACGCACGAATATTAATATTAATCACTCTACCTATCCCAGACTAAGCAGGGATATTGAAAATATAGCCATCAATAAAAACCCACATATTCCTTTACCTAAAAAGGTCAGTGACTATCTGAATAATGCCAGATTCCCTGGTGCAAAAAACAAAGAAAATATTGACAATAAGTTCTATGAACAATACGGTCCTCACCTCTATGAAAATGTAATATCACCGGTACGAGGAAAAATTGATAGTGAGTTAAGTCAATGGGGGGCTTTGCAGTTCCTACTATGTGGCGGCGGAAGCTTACATCCACTTTATAATCGATTTATTAATGCTATTAATAAAAACAACAATATTCATGTAAATCTTGATGCAGTACAGCTTGAAAAGCCTGAAAAACTCATGGCTCCTGATTTAAAAGACAAAGATTACCATCGACTTTCAGTTGCCTATGGTTTAGCCCATGAACAACTGGGCAAAGTCATCAGGGAGTCCAACATCAATGAAATAACACCTCTGTGTAATCTAACAAGTACTTTTTCGGATAATTACATCAGTAAAGACCAAATCTAAACAAAGATAATTTATTATTTGGATTAATTTTCTGTGACAACTCATATTACCCTTCATCTTGTCTGGCATAATGATGGCTGAAATGGTCGAAAATCAGGAAAATCAGGGGCATGTCTTTCTTGCGACAGGCTAAGCCTGAGAATGTGGGAGGTTCTATGAACTGAAATCATTCGTTGAAATCCAGTGGGTTCGACTTCCACCCGGTAAAGACTAACCATCAGCCGGAAGCA
>JAQFVO010000199.1 GCA_027942505.1 Endozoicomonas sp.
CTTACTTCAGAACGCTTCTTAATAACAAAGCAGATATAGGTGGAATCATGGGCGAATCTTCCAATACTGTACTGGACCCGCGCAACGAAGAGGCCAGACTCAAAGCACTGGCTGGCGAGATCATTGATGAGGCACGCAGACAGGGTGCCGATGCCTGCGAGGTCGGCATCAGTATGGATGCTGGCCTGACCACCAATGTCCGCATGGGTGATGTGGAAACGGTCGAGTTTAATCGTGACCAGGGGTTGGGCATTACTGTTTACCTGGGGCAGCGTAAAGGCTCTGCCAGCAGCTCGGACAGCAGCGAGCAGGCGATTCGGGAAACCGTTCGGGCCGCCTGCGATATTGCCCGCTACGCCTCAGAGGATCCCTACGCCGGTCTGGCCGATGCCGCCCTGATGGCCAAGTCACTGCCAGACCTGGATCTTTATCATCCATGGGGTATCGACGCCCAGCAAGCCATTGAACTGGCCTTGCAGTGTGAAGATGCCGGTCGCTCCTTCGACCAGAAGATTGTCAACTCCGATGGTGCCAGCGTCGCTACCTATCAGGGCTGTCGGGTCTACGGCAACAGCCATGGGTTTGTTGGCAGTTATATCTCCAGCCGCCATAGCCTGAGTGCTGTCTTGATTGGCATGCACAACGGTGAAATGCAGCGTGACTATTGGTATACCGTGCACCGTGACGCCAGTCAGCTCGAAGCGGCAGCGGCAGTGGGTAAAGAGGCCGCAAGGCGCACCATCAGCCGACTTGGCGCGCGCAAAGTAAGCACCGCACAAGTGCCGGTGCTGTTCGCCCCAGAGGTAGCCTCCGGCCTTGTTTCCCACTTCCTTGGTGCCATCAGTGGCGGCAGCATTTATCGTCAGGCGTCATTCCTGATTGACCATCTGGGCAAACGCATATTCCCCGAGTGGCTGCGAATTCACGAACAACCGCTGCTGAAAAACCTGATGGGGTCAGCCAGCTTCGATAATGATGGCCTGGCCACCCGCGCCAAAGACTTTATTACTGACGGCGTGTTGCAGCATTACATTCTGGGCACTTACTCTGCCCGCAAACTGGGCATGGAGAGCACTGCTAACGCTGGTGGCGTCAACAACCTGTTCGTAGAAAGCACTGCGGCACAACACTGCGTTGCGCAAAGTGACCTGTTGCAACAGATGGGTACCGGGCTGCTGGTCACTGAGTTGATGGGGCACGGAGTCAACACCGTAACCGGCGATTACTCGCGCGGCGCCAGCGGTTTCTGGGTGGAAAATGGTGAGATTCAATTCCCTGTGTCAGAGGTCACCATTGCCGGCAACCTGAAGGATATCTACGGCAATATTGTTGCCCTGGGTAACGATGTGGACAAACGGGGGAACATCCAGACCGGCTCCATTTTGGTCAGCAACATGAAACTGGCCGGACAATAACGGGGCGCTTCCCGCAAAAGCACAAATGGTTGGGCTTTTGCGGGAAGCGGTCACTCCTAGCCAAAGAGCAACGTTGCCAAACCAAGAAATGAAAAGAAGCCCACTACGTCGGAGATAGTGGTTAAGATGATGGCTCCAGCCAGTGCCGGATCGATATTGAGTGACTTGAGCAAAACCGGCAGCATGGCGCCGGTGATGACGGCAAC
>JAQFVO010000230.1 GCA_027942505.1 Endozoicomonas sp.
CAGGCGCCCGGCGACTGGACCCAGCTGCAGGGAGTCCGGCGGCAAATCAGTCAGCTGGATCAGTACATCAACTCCATAGATACGCTGCTGGCCCAGTTAAGCCGTGAAGATGTCATGCTGAACAGCTACACCGGCTATTTACAGGACATTCGATCACTGATTCTCAAGGCCAATAATGGCGCGCTGGCGGCGGTGGATCTGGCCAGTATGGCCGGGCAGGTTCATCAGTGGCAGAACGCTATTATTGGCCTGCTCAATGATCGTGACGCCGAGGGCAATTACCTGTTTGCCGGCTCTGAGACCAACACTCCCCCGGTGACCGTAAACCAAACGAGCACACCCGGCAGTGATGAAACCGGTGCTGAGGGCACCGGAGAAACCTTTGTCTTCAACACAAATAACGACACCCGGCAAATAACAGTGGCATTTGATATAACAATGTCGTCTACGGACAATGCCGAATCCATGTGCTTTACTATCAACGATGGTGGATCAGGATTTAATCTGATAACCCTTCTTGGGCAGTTAGGGGCAACGCTGTCAGAGCCATCTGACAATATTGCCACCTTGCTGGCGGGGTATCTGGTTAGCATTGACCAGGCACAGAATCAGGTGGGTGCTATCTATGCTGACCTGGGCACCCGGATCAAAGCACTTCAGGGTATTCGTGACGATCACCAGCGGGTCAGGCTCTACTTTCAGGAGTTGGCCGGACAGCTTGGCGACTTGGACTATTCCAGTGCACTCAGTCAGCTGAGCCTGCAAAAAGTCCAGCTTGAGGCGGCACTAAAGGGTATAGCCGAAATCGACAGTCTGTCGCTGTTTAATTATCTCTAGTATGCGGTTGCAATAGGAGTGACGAATTTACACTTCGCCCCGGCATGATGAGACTGTCGCAAAAAGAAAAAAGCGTTGAACCACAAAGACACTAAGGCACAAAAGAAGCCTTTTTGTCTGCCGGGCGTAGCCTGAGCAGGCCCGGAAAAAACTTTGTGCCTCCGTGTCTTTGTGGTTCCCTTCTTTTCAGAGCTTTTTGCGACGCCCTTATGATGCCGTCATTTACCAGCTTCTCTCACTCACTCCGGCAACCGGATACCCGCTAAAATCAGGAGGCTTTTATGGCCATTACCATCAACACCAACATTCCTGCCCAGCAGGCTCAGATCAGTTTGGAGCGGGCCCAGAATGGTCTTGATACGGCCATGCAGCGGCTGGCCACCGGCTACCGGATTAACAGTGCTGCTGACGATGCGGCCGGGTTGCAGATCAGCAACCGGATGACGGCCCAGATCAATGGCCTGACGGTGGCCGCGCGTAATGCCAACGACGGGATCTCCATTGCCCAGACTGCTGAGGGTGCCATGAGTGAAACCACCTCGCTGTTGCAGCAGATGCGTGATCTGGCGGTACAATCGGCCAGTGACAGTAACAGTGCTGCCGA
>JAQFVO010000232.1 GCA_027942505.1 Endozoicomonas sp.
CTGCCGGGCGTAGCCTGAGCAGGCCCGGAAAAAACTTTGTGCCTCCGTGTCTTTGTGGTTCCCTTCTTTTCAGAGCCTTTTGCGACGCCCTGAACAGCGAGACTAATTGTAAGCATCGACCAGTTGCATGGTTGATCTGCCCGGAGGCACACAGCGATCGCCGTGCAGTATGGTTTTTGACGTTTCAGGCAAACGCGAAAACTGTTCGCTGATGTAACCCAGCCATATTTCACCCATTTCACGCTTATGTCTGTCCATCAGGCGATTACTGGATTCAATGTATTGGTTTTCTGTGGTTTTACCCTGATCCTGCAGCTGGGCAAGTTGCTCCAGCTCTAAAAAATTCTGGCCACTTTTCTGGTCGATCCGCTGTCGTAGCTCACGGTCTTTTCTCAGAACCAGATCCTCCTTCTCAGCAATGAGGTTTTGAGCGAAACTGAAAAAGGCATCAACATTACTCAGTTTATTAAGGAACACCTCCTGGAATTGATAAAACAGTGTCGAGTTCGGGGTAAAAAAACGGTAGATGGTTGAAAGGCCCTCGAGATGGGGAGGAGAGGCGAGGAACTTGCACACACCAGCCCCGGAAAGAAATCTTTTGTACTGGGCATAAATCAAAACGGAATTGGAGAATCCCACCAGAGGTCCCCTGTTAAACAGCCACTGCATGCCACCGAGGACATATACGCTCTGCATGGCCTCCATAAATACCGATTCAGCATAAGCAGATTGCAACCCGATCATTAACTTCCTGATGTTGTTATTGCGGTTAAATTCCTCAAACAGTTTTTCGGTCATTGCCCAGACATGGACTTGTTCAAGCACATTCAGAATGTTGTCCTCGCAATGTTCCGGTTGCATGGCAACCTGGGTGGCGACAACAGAAGTCATGTCCGGGTTTGAGGACAACGTGGTCAGAATATTGCGAATTTTCAGGAATTCAGTATTTTTTGGCATCTTTTCAAGAGCGATTACCTCTTTGAACAGGTGCAGCAACTCCCGCAGGTGAATATTCGACATGCGTCCGTCTTTCAGGGCTCGCCTTATTTTAGAGGCGACCTCTTTCCTGCATTTCACCTGTGTGGTTATTGATGTCAGCAGCTGATGGGGAGCGGGTACGTCGCCCCCCGAATTCAGAGTTTCTACCAAGACCTTTTCAATAAGATCGTTCAGGCCTGTGTCCAGGCGATACATGCCACAATTCCAGACCGTTGCCAAACCGAGAGTACGGGTGAGCCTGACGCTCGCAGTAGCGTCGTAGTCGTTCGCTTGCCAGACTAATTTACAGTCTATTAATGTGCAGGCGGATATAACCAGCACGTCCTGCCAATACTTGATGGAGCTTCTGGGAAAGCGGTTCAGAAGCGCCTTAACGACTTGGGCAGGTATGCGCCGCACATTCAGGCCACTCCAGCGGCCTGATTGCTGTGATGTCTGTTGTGATAGCTGTTGCGCAGGGATCGACAGGTGGTCCCCATGCTCTGCGATCCGCTGGAGTGATGGGTTCACCGCGAATTCCTCCGATAATTCAAAGCTGTGCCTCTAAACCGGGTAAAAGCCCGGCAGTGGCTGTGAAATTTCTTGGTTTGACTACGCAAGCAATAAAAAGTTCCGGTTATTGCCGCTTAACCGAAGTTTTTCACCAGTAAGTGGGTTCAATGGGGGGTCGGCGGTGACAGATAAAAACAATAAGGGACGCTACACGCCGCCCGCTGCCCGCAAAAGTGCAAACGGTTGGGCCTTTGCGGGTAGCGGGTAACGGGTAGCAGGCGCTTAATGCCGACCACTGATTATTATTCGAGACTAATGATGACCAGCTCGCGCAGATTAAGCTTGCAAGCAGGAGAGACTGGCACACTGTCAACGGCCTCAAGGCCTGCCTCGAGGGTGCCAGCTTGCTGCCCGATGAGCTTGGCCAGCGTGACCAGGCACTTATGTTCCAGTGTCTTGTCACTGTACTGATTGAACCGGGCAAAGCTGGCGTCTGCTTCTTCTGTACTCAGCTCCTCGCTACCGCTATGGAGTTGCAGTGCTTCTAAAAGCCTTAATTTATGGTTCAGGTCGAGTGAGTGAAAGAGGTTGGCGCGGCGGATCCCGGACGTCATTTTGAATATCATACCCAGTACCGATTTCCTGGGTCTTGAGAAACTGTATTTAATATCTCTGTT
>JAQFVO010000242.1 GCA_027942505.1 Endozoicomonas sp.
TTTTCTGTTTGCTTTGATATGGTGGCAATAAGTAGCTGGCCACATGGAATCACATATTTCTGGCTTCTTGGGCAGGTGCTATGCGAGGCACAACGGAGGGAGCATAGCCTTAGCTATGTGACTGGAGTTGTAACGAAGCAGAGTGCCTGAACAAGGCGTCAGAAATATATGATTTCATATGGTTAGCTACTTAATGAACTTTGGCAGAAAATAACCATAAGTGAGCTTCGCCATGCCTTCAGTCAGCCAACTCGAGTCCATTGTTATTGTCTCAGCAGCGCGCACACCCATGGGGGGATTTCAGGGTGAACTGTCGTCTTTGACAGCGGTCGAACTGGGTTCTCTGGCCATAAAGGCGGCACTGGAGCGGGCAGAGGTAGACCCGGATGGCGTTTCGGAAGTGCTGATGGGGTGCGTTCTGTCTGCCGGCACAGGGCAGGGGCCGGCACGGCAGTCGGCCATTAGTGCGGGTGTTGCCATGTCGGTTCCGGCGACCACGGTAAACAAGCTGTGTGGTTCGGGGATGAAGAGCATTATGCTCGGCGCTGCCCAGCTGCAAACTGGCGAGGCTGATGTTGTCGTTGCCGGTGGTATGGAGAGCATGAGCAATGCCCCCTATTTGCTGGACAAAGCCCGCAAGGGTATGCGCCTCGGTCATGGCAAGGTCAAAGATCATATGTTTACTGATGGTCTTGAGGATGCTTACCAGGGTGAGCTTATGGGCGTCTTTGCTCAGCAGAGCGCCGATCAATTCGCTATTACCCGTGCGGTGATGGACGACTATGCCCTGGCATCTTTACAGCGTGCCAACCAGGCAATTGCCGTAGGTGCATTCGACCAGGAAATCACGTCAGTAACCACCCGTCAGGCTGTGGTGATGACAGATGAACAGCCAGGTAAAGCCAGGGTGGATAAGATTCGCCAGTTGCCTCCGGCGTTTCGCCCCGATGGTTCCGTAACAGCGGCAAACTCCAGTTCCATTTCCGATGGTGCAGCGGCACTGGTGCTGATGCGTGAGAGCGACGCCCAAAACAGAGGTAAGCAACCGCTGGCCAGAATTGTCGGCTATCAAAGCTCCGCCAGGGTGCCCGCTGAGTTCACCATTGCCCCTGTCGACTGTATTGACCAGTTGTTGGACCGGGTTGGCTGGCAGGTGGATGATGTTGATCTGTTTGAAATCAATGAGGCATTTGCCGTGGTGACCCTGCTGGCCATCGATCAGCTTGGGCTTGACCCTGAAAAAGTCAATATCCACGGTGGTGCCTGTGCCCTGGGTCATCCACTGGGGGCCACTGGTGCCCGTATTCTGGTGACGTTACTGCATGCTCTGAAGCGCACCGGCGGCACCAGGGGAGTTGCCTGTCTGTGTATTGGTGGCGGCGAGGCAACTGCTGTTGCTGTTGAGATGATGCCGTAAGTTTCTGTGACAAGATGATCAATTTAAAGGACTTTTGTCTGTTATTGTCTGATTAAAAAAAACGATGACTGCCTTATAAAAAATCAATGAGGGCACAGGTAAATGGATTACAACCTGACTGAAGAGCAGATGGCTTTTCGTGACCTGGCTCGGCAATTTTCCGAGAGCGAGTTATTACCCCACGCAGCCAAGTGGGATAGTGAGAGCTACTTTCCCATTGACGTGATCCGGGCTGCCGGAGACCTCGGATTTTGTGCGCTGTATACCTCTGAATCCATGGGCGGGCTGGGACTGTCCCGACTGGATGCCCATATTGTCTTTGAACAGCTGGCTATGGGCTGTACGGCAACGACCGCCTATATGACGATTCATAATATGGTCAGCTGGATGATTGGTGAATTCGCCAGCGATCAGGTTAAGCCTCAGTGGGGAGATGGGTTAGTCAGTGGTCGTCAGTTGTCATCATACTGCCTCACTGAACCGGGGGCGGGCAGTGATGCCGCCGCACTGAAGACCAAGGCTGTGCGCGATGGCGATGATTATCTGATTTCAGGCACCAAAGTGTTTATCTCCGGGGCCGGCAGTACCGACCTGCTGCTGGTGATGGCGAGAACCGGGCAGGATGGGGCAAAAGGTATTTCAGCCTTTGCCGTACCGGCCAGTCTTGCCGGGATCGACTATGGCAGAAAAGAGGAGAAAATGGGTTGGAACGCCCAGCCTACCCGGTTAATCTCCTTTGACCAGGTGCGTGTACCGGCGGATCATCTGCTTGGCTCAGAAGGTGAAGGCTTCTCGTTCGCCATGAAAGGTCTTGATGGCGGTCGGATCAACATTGCCACCTGTTCCCTGGGAACGGCACAGCAGGCGTTAAATACGGCCAGGGCATACATGCAGCAGCGCAAGCAGTTTGGCCGTGAACTGGCGGCATTTCAGGCGTTGCAGTTCAAATTGGCGGATATGAATACTGAGCTGGTGGCAGCCCGACAGATGGTGCGGCTGGCGGCGTTCAAACTCGATCAGCAAGATCCTGAGGCAACGGCGTACTGCGCCATGGCCAAGCGTTTTGCTACCGATATTGGATTTCGGGTTTGTAACGAAGCACTACAGATTCATGGCGGTTACGGCTATATCAAAGAGTACCCACTGGAGCGCCATGTGCGCGATACGCGCGTGCACCAGATTCTGGAAGGAACCAACGAAATTATGCGTCTGATTGTCGCCCGTCGTCTGTTGTCCGAGGGCATTTCTGCAACTGGCATGGAGCTACAGTGATGCTGCCTGAAAGTAAAGAACTGCATTTGACGTTTACCGGACGTACCGCCGTTATCACCATTGACAACCCGCCGGCCAACACCTGGACGCCGGAGAGTCTCGCTGACCTGGAACAAATCATTGCCCACCTTAATCGTCAGCCTGGCGTACTGGCCCTGATTATCGCTTCGGCCTCGGATAAATTTTTCAGTGCCGGCGCTGATTTGAACCGTTTTGGCACTCTGGCGGCAGCCGAGCCTTTTGTTGAGAACTTTGCCGCCGCCTTTGAGGCGCTCACTCATTTTAGTGGGTTGACCATCGCTGCCATCAATGGTTACGCCATGGGCGGTGGGCTGGAAGTGGCCCTGGCCTGTGATCTGCGTATTGCTGAGCATGGCGCCATTATGGCTCTGCCTGAAGCGTCGGTGGGGTTGTTACCTTGTGCCGGTGGTACACAGAATTTGACTCAGCTGGTGGGAGAAGCGTGGGCCAAGCGCATGATTCTCTGTGGTGAAAAAATCGATGCTGACCAGGCGCTGGCTATCGGCCTGATAGAGGAAGTGGTGGCGGTTGGCGCCAGCCTGGAACGGGCCAAGACGCTGGCAGCAATGGTTGAACGACAAAGCCCGGATGCGCTCAGGGCGTGCAAAAAGCTTATCCAGTTTCCGCG
>JAQFVO010000248.1 GCA_027942505.1 Endozoicomonas sp.
CTGTCGTATATCCACCTGGGCCAGAATGCCACCACACTTTCCGGTGGTGAGGCGCAGCGGGTGAAACTGGCCAAAGAATTATCGAAACGGGATACCGGTAAGACGCTGTATATTCTTGATGAACCCACCACCGGCCTGCACTTTCACGACATTGAGCAACTGTTGTCGGTACTGCACCGGCTGCGCGACCATGGTAATAGTGTGGTGGTGATTGAGCATAATCTGGACGTGATCAAAACCGCAGACTGGATTGTTGATCTTGGGCCCGAGGGCGGCGATGGCGGAGGTCAGATTATTGCCACCGGAACACCGGAGGCGGTGGCAACGATTGTTGAATCCCATACCGGCCGGTTTCTAAAGCCAGTGCTGGGTTAATGGGGAGATTTAGCAAGAGGCAGGATGGTAAAAATTCCGACAATCCGTCATCCTCGCAAAGGCAGGAAACTGCTTCTCCTGGCAGACACCTGACTGTGCGAGGCTGACGGATCAGCAGTCCTGTGGATTGATCATGGCTCACTTTCTTCCTGAGTGGCAAAGAAACGCACTCATAAAGATCAGAGAATTTTACATAAAAAGCCTTGTTCTGAGAGCTTTTCAGGCTGATTTCTTAGTGGTGAACTCGTATATTCAGCATGCACGGTTAAGTGACAAATCAGCTCTTTTAAGACTCTTGGTTTGGTTATACCTTTAAACTGTCTAACACCCATGACATAAACTCTGATGGCTTTTTCCCGACCTGATAGTCGTGCCGCAACAAAACCAGGTGTTCCATCTCTATATCTGGCGACGAGCAGTTCCCATAAAACTGCTGGCTCAAGTATGCCTCGAAACTGCTTAATGCCATTGATATAAGCGCTGATAGCTTTATGACGGCCCCCATATAGCGCCACAAAAAGTCCAGATGTCCCATCCCTCGTTTTGGCAGCGAGCAGTTCCTTAATGGCTTCTGGCCCAATTATCTCGGCAAACTGCTTAATGCCCTCGAGATAAGCACTGATGACTTCCTGATGGCCATTATGGAGCGCCATAAGAAGCCCACATACTCCATCTACCGCTTTGGCAGCAAGCAGCTCCTTTATGGCTTCTGGCTCAAGTACGTCTCGTAGCCGCATAATAGCCTCCAAATAGACTCTGACTGCTTCATGATGACCATTTTGCATTGCCACAAAAAGACCGGGCACTTTGCCCTCTAGTTTGGCAATGAGCAGCTCCTTTAAGATTTTCGGCTCAATGACGTCTCGAAGCTGAATAATACCCTCGAGATAAGCACTTATAGCTTGGTGATGACCACTTTTTAGTGCCATTAAAAGACCGGGCGATTCATCTTCTCGTTTGGCAGCGAGTAATTCCCACATGGTTTCTGGATCAATGATGTCTCGCAGTTGCCTGATAACCTCTAAATAAGCTTTAACAACTTCTTGATGTGCATTACGTAGCGCCAGAAAAAGACCGGGCGTTCCGGCTTTAGCTTTGGCAGCGAGCAGCTCTATAAATTCGCGCGGATTGTCACGCCACAACTCCAGCAATGTCATCTTCAGTGAATTTATAAAGCTGCTGTTAAGTTGGCCATCACGCATTAACAGACATAGTAGTGAGGATGTAAACCCTGCAAATATCGTAACATCAGAAACATGCCCCGCCTCAACAGTGTCTGTACTTAAAAAGACACCCACCCTTCCCTGATCTAAAACGTAAGTCTTTTGCATGGGCATGGAAACAAATTGATTCAGGGTCAATTGTTGCAGCATTTCCTCATTCATCACAATCGCTCGTCGTACGACTGTAGTGAAGTTTGGGTCATAACAGACTATTTTGATTGCTGG
>JAQFVO010000271.1 GCA_027942505.1 Endozoicomonas sp.
GTTGGAGTGGGCCCCCCTTAGATTTGACACCATACAGAAAAAGAAAAGGTACTCCTTTCTCCTTTTTTCTTCTGAAAATTAACTTTCAGTAAATCAAAGATCTCACATGAAAATATGAGATTCTTGTAATATTTGTAACCCAAAATACAAAAGCAAGCTCACAGAATTGTTACAGTTTAATATAGAGTCCTTTTTCCCATGTCATTTCTCGCAATCCTTGCTACGGGCGCTATTCCCGGACAGCCTCCTAGTGCAATATTACAATAAAAAAAAGACAAATTAAGCTATGAATGATCCTTTTACACAATTTATAGATCGCCGTTATTGCCCCTTCACAGCTTATTCATCCGTCACTACATCTCTGCCATGGCTGCTGCCTGTTCAATATCAACGGACACTGGTCTGGAAACGCCCGGCTCGTGCATGGTCACACCCACCAACTGACTGGCCGCCTGCATGGCAATTTTATTGTGGGTGATGTAAACAAACTGCACTTTTTCACTCATTTCAGACACCATTTTCGCGTATCTGCCCACGTTGGCGTCATCCAGCGGCGCGTCAACTTCGTCAAGCATACAAAACGGCGATGGGTTGAGCTGAAAGATGGCAAATACCAGGGCAATGGCAGTTAAGGCCTTTTCACCACCGGAAAGCAGATGAATAGTACTGTTTTTCTTGCCCGGTGGCTGCGCCATAATGGTTACCCCGGTATCCAGCAAGTCTTCGCCGGTCAGGGCCAGGTAAGCCTGGCCACCACCAAACACTCTGGGGAATAGTTCCTGCAATCCTGAGTTGACTTTGTCAAACGTTACCTTAAAGCGCTGACGAGTCTCTTTATCTATCTTGCGGATGGCGTTTTCCAGCGTATTGAGGGCCGACTCCAGGTCATCATTCTGGGCATCCAGATAGCGTTTGCGCTCGGACTGGGTGTCGTACTCTTCGATGGCGGCCAGGTTAATGGCACCAAGACGCTCGACGCGGGCACCAATGCGTTCCAAATCCTGCTCCCAGGCTGATTCACTGGCATCGTCGGGCAGATTTTCCAGCACCGTGGTCAGGTCAAACTGATCTTCCCGAAGTTGTTCAGCCAGTGTCGTGCGCCGTACCTGCATGCCCTGCCAGTCCATACGCAGTTTTTCCAACTGTTCACGCACCTTCTGCGCCTGTTGCTCGGCGCTAAGACGTACTTTCTCACCACTGCGGATACGCAGCTCAACGGCCTCAAGCTCCATGCGCGCCTGTTGCATCAGTGTCTCTTCCTCAAGGCGTCGGGATAGCATCTCTTCCAATTGCTCGCGCAGATCTCCTTCGGGGGAGTTGGATTCCTGTAACGATTCGCGCAAAAACTCGCGTCGTTCGCGTAACTTGGTGGCTTGCTGACTTAAACGTTCAATAGCCGCCTTCAGGGAGCTGATCTGTGCGTCGATGGATTGCTGACGCAGGGCCAGTTGATGGGCTCGCTCCTGATCAAACCGCGCCTTGTGCCGCACTTCTTCCAGGCGGGTTTGCAGCAATGTTCTGCGTTCCTGCATCTGTTCACGTCGACCAATGTCGTCTTCCATCCGGTCCAGGGCTTCTTGCAGGCGCAGGCGAGACTCACCAATGACCTCCTGCTCCAGCTGGTATTGCTCGCGGATCTCGTGCAGCTCATGTTCCAGACGGCGACGACGCTCAGAAAACTGCTCCAGCCTGACCTTTCTGGCTCCAAGGTCGGCCCTGACCTCACCCTGACTGCGGGTAATGGCCGATAACTGATTGTGCAACTGCTGTCGTTGAGATTCATACTGTTCCAGTTCGGCTCGAGCACCGTCAAGCCTTGTTTTGAGCGCTTCACTCTCCTGTTCCAGCTGTTGCAATCGCCCGGCCAGCTCCTCCATCTCCCGCTGCCGCTCCAGAACACCGGCATTGTTGTCTATCCCCCGATTGACCCGCAGCCAGCCGGCTGACAGCCAGATACCGTCACGGGTGATAATCGACTCCCCCGGTTGCAGCCTGGTACGCAGCGATAAGGCACTGGTCAGGGAGTCGGCGGCGTAGATGCCTGCCAGCAGTGCCATGGATTCCTGACCATTAATGACTTTATCCGCCAACAAGGGCAGTTCATTCAGTGACGGGGAAAAACGCTTGGTCGCACCGGCTTCCAGCAGTATCAGCGAACCTTGTTCCAGCTGATCCAGAGCGTCTGCCACCGGGTCCAGACTATCCAGACAGACTGCCTGCAGACTGTCACCCAGCACGGTCTCAACTGCACGCTCCCAACCGGCACCGACCTGCAACGTATCCATCAAGCGACGATGGTCTTTCAGCTGTTGCTGCTCAAGCCACTCGAGAGTGCCGGTGTCCTGATGCACAGAGGCCTGATGCAGTGCTTCCAGCGAGGCGTGACGCCCGCGCACCCGGCTTAACTCATCCCGGTTATGTTCCAGTTCAGTACTCAGGTCTTGTACCAGCTGGCGCCGTTGCTCGACAGCTTCAACGCAATCACTGATGCGTAGCTCAACAGTGTCTGCGGTCAGCTCCAGCTCAGTCAGTTTTTCTGACAGGAGCAGCATGCTCTCCTCGTCCTCGTTACCTCCGAGGGTGGCCGACTCTTCTTTCAGCCGTTTTTCCCGCTCTTGCAACCGTGCCATCACCTGTTCGGCGTGGCTAATGCGAGACTGCTCAACTTCTGCCGTGCGCTTCGGTTCGTGGGAGCGCTGATTGAACTGCTCCCACTCCTGCTGCCAGCGTCGCATATCATCTTCAACCTGACCGAGGGTATCGCCAGAGTCCGCCTCCTGGTCCTGCAATATGGCCAGTTCAGGTTCCAGCTCGATCAACTCTTCTTGCAGCACTTCCAGTTGCTGCTGATCATCGGCCAGCTGCTCCCGGGCCTCTTCCCAACTGAGTTCTACCTGTTCCAGGTCGCGACTCAACTCTTTGGCACGCTCTTCACGGTGTTGCAGCGTCTGTTCGATACGAGTCACTTCATTGCCCGTGCCGTAGTAACTGGACTGCGCCTCATGAAAACGGTCGCTCAGCTCCATCTGCTGCACACGGTCGTCTTCCATGGCGGCATCAGCAGAGCGCTGCTCACTGATGGCGGCCTCAAGCTGCACTTCAAACTCACGGATGGCCTGCTCCTGAGACTGGGCACCAGTATCTATGGCTTGCCACTTCAAGGCCTGCAGCTGGGCTTTTTTCAACCGCTCTTCAGCTTTGTACTCTTTGTACTTTTCTGCCGCCTGGGCCTGACGATGCAGATGCCCAAGCTGACGCTCCAACTCTTCGCGCAGGTCGGTCAGTCGCTCGAGATTCTCTTTGGTGCGCCGGATACGGTTTTCAGTTTCACGGCGCCGTTCTTTGTACCGGGAAATGCCTGCCGCTTCTTCAATAAATACCCGCAGCTCTTCGGGTTTGGACTCGATCAGGTTGGAAATAATGCCCTGGCTGATGATGGCGTAACTTCTGGGGCCAAGACCCGTTCCCAGAAAGATGTCCATAATATCCTTACGGCGACACTTGCTGCCGTTGAGAAAATAGCTGTTTTTGGCATCAGAATTGAGGGTACGCCTGACTGAGATCTCCCGATAGGCGGCAAACTCTCCGGTCACTCGACCTTCGTTGTTGTCAAAGATCAACTCCACCGACGCCTGGTTGGCAGGCTTGCGACTGTTTGACCCCTTAAAAATAACGTCAGTCATGGATTCGCCACGCAAGTGCTTGGCGGACGACTCGCCCATTACCCAGCGCACTGCGTCAATGACATTGGACTTGCCACAGCCATTGGGGCCGACGACGCCGCACATATTTGAGGGAAAGTGAACCGTTGTGGGATCCACAAAAGATTTGAATCCGGCCAGTTTGATGGATTTTAAACGCATCGTTTCCTTAAGCTCTGCACTATCAAGGCTATGACTGCCAAAAAGCCTTAGTAGCGTCGTCCAGTGATATTTTGCACTTCAAAGCATTACCGGTATCACGCACGCCCCCGGGTTCCGGTTCCTTGCCATTGCGCATAATTTAATCAACAAAGAGACATCTTATGCCTTTCAATCAAGATATTAAACGTTACCAGGCGTGCAGAAAAGCGATCTTAAGCGTACAACCAATGATTGAGTCTGCCAGGGCGGCTCAGAGACGGTTCCGCAGCCGTTAAAATATTGGGTAACCACGCAGTTTCAACAACGCACCAACCAGAATGACATCGTGACGCGCTACCATTTCTGTCTTCCTGTTCGTCGTTTGGCGCTCTTTTATCTTGTCCTGAACAAAAGCTCCAGTGAAAAGCAGGGATCAACAGCGAGTCATGCCCTGCTAACCTCCTCGCTGGAACGCCACTGGATTCTATTGCGGATTTTTACTCGATAGCGCCGGTCTGATATGGCCAAAGCACCACCCAGGGCCATAAGGATGGCGCCCAGCCAAATCCAGCGAACAAACGGTTTGATATGCAGCCGCAGCGCCCAGCTGCCGTCGCCACCGAGAGGTTCGCCCAGGGCTACATAGATATCGCGAGTGAAACCAGGGTCAATGGCCGCCTCGGTCATGGGCATCGTGGTGTACAGCCGTTTTTCCGGATGCAAAACAGTCATCTGGCGACCATCCTGGTACACCGTTACTGAACCGTAATCGGAGTGGTAGTTAGGGCCGTCCCGGGCACCGACACCATCGAAACGAAACTGGTAATCCCCAAGCATGACCCGATCACCCGGCGCCATGCGCAAATCACGCTGCACACTGTAGCCGCTGCTAATCACCACTCCGACGATGGTGACAGCCAAACCAAGGTGGGCCAGATGCATCCCCAGATAAGCAGGCCCCAAGCGCCGCAAACCACGCCAGCAGCCTGAGGCATTGCGCGTTTTGTTGATCATATCTCTGGCCATGGTCAGCACGATCCAGAGTACTAACGTTAGGGCCAGCACTTGCATCACTTGCAAGTCCTGACCAAGCATTCGCGCGAAAGCAAAACCGCCGATTACACAGGCCATTACAATCCAGCGGGTCTGGCTGATCAGCCACTGTGCAGTGCCTCTTTTCCAGTTGAGCAGCACGCCAATTCCGAGGGCAAATGCCAATAGCAGCGTCATGGGCACAAACATCGTGTTGAAGTAAGGCGGACCCACGGAAATCATGCCCAGGTCCAGTGATTCCAGTAGCAGCGGGAACAGTGTGCCAAGCAGCACGGTAGCTGCGCTGGCAGTGAGCAGAATGTTGTTGACCAGCAACAGTGTCTCCCTGGACAGTGCGGCAAACTGGATACGGCTGTCCACCACCGGTGCCCGCAGGGCAAACAGAGTCAGTGAGGCACCAACGACAACCATTAGATAAAGGAGGATAAACACGCCGCGCTCGGGATCATTGGCAAATGCGTGCACTGAAGTCAGCACTCCGGAACGCACCAGGAAGGTTCCTAACAGACTGAGCGAAAAAGTGAAGATCGCCAGTAGCAGTGTCCAGCTTTTGAACAGCCCACGCTTTTCGGTTACCGCCAGTGAGTGCATCAGTGCCGTACCCACCAGCCAGGGCATCAGGGAGGCGTTTTCCACCGGATCCCAGAACCACCAACCGCCCCAGCCCAGCTCGTAGTATGCCCACCAGCTGCCCAGGGCAATCCCCAAGGTCAGAAACAGCCAGGCTACCGTTGTCCAAGGCCGGACCCAGCGCGCCCAGGCGCTGTCCAGGTGACCGCCAAGCAGTGCCGCAATGGCAAAGGCAAAGGCCACGGCAAAACCTACGTAACCCATGTAAAGCATCGGCGGATGGACGATCAGCCCAACGTCTTGCAACAGCGGATTCAGATCGGCACCGTCGAGCGGAGAGAAGGGTAACAGGCGGCTGAACGGATTAGAGGTCAACACGGTAAATAGTAAAAAGCCCACCGTAACCATCCCCATCACGGCCAGTACCCGGGCGACCAGCTCAGGTGGCAGATGGTTGCTTTTCCGGGCCACTGCGGCCATCCAGCCCACCAGTATCAGCACCCACAACAGCAGCGAACCTTCGTGACCACCCCAGGTGGCGCTGATTTTATATTGCCATGGCAGCAAACTGTTGGAGTGGCGGGCGACGTAATCCACAGAAAAATCATTACTGACAAAGGCCCAGACCAGACAGGCAAACGAGAGAGCAACAAAAAACAGCAGCCCGAACGAGAGGACACGAGCCTGACTCATCAGGCGCAAGTCGCCAGAGTAACTGCCAATCAGCGGAAAAATACTCAGCACCAGGCTCAGACAAAGAGCAACAATTAGCGCCAGAAGCCCTACTTCAGGTACCATCTTGCAGGCTCCTCAGTTCGCTTTGGGCCACCGGCTTGATATAGCTCGTTTTTGCATGAACTGCGTCGATGGCTTTTTGCACCTCAGGCGGCATATAGTTTGCATCGTGCTTGGCCAATACTTGCGTAGCGGTAAAATAACCGTCGCGATCCAACACCCCGAGGGCAACCACGCCAGAACCTTCGACAAACAGATCGGGCAAAATGCCCTCATAAAACACGGTCACCTCTCCGTCCCCGTCGCTGATACGAAAGCGCACTTTCAGGCTTTCGTCGTCACGCTCAACAGAGCCTGGCACCACCAGGCCACCGCCGCGCATGCGTTGGCCTACTGGCGCATCGCCCGCCGCCATCTGCATGGGTGAAAAGTAGTGATCAATATTTTCCCGCAGGGCAAACAGCACCAGCGTCACGGCCAGGACAACTCCAGCCAGTAGCAACAAAACCAGAATCAAGCGCTGTCGGCGCACTGCATTCATTATCATCCCCTCTACCGGGCAGGTTTGATTATTATTGGCGCCATCAGATTGTAGGCGACCTTAGCTTGAGCAGCCTCATCAGCGCTGCCGACGCAAAACACGCGACCACCTGTGACAACGAAGCCGCCCCAACTACCAAAGGACACAGCCTTCAACTCATTCGTCCTGTCTCTATACGCAAACGAAGCACCAACGCTCAGGTAAAAACAGACAAAATCCAGAAATTGCCATGAGTGCCAACACGGCCCGAGCCTGCACATTAGTAGAGGATGGTCCAGAAACGGTTGACCGAAGGAAATCGATTCTGCGAAAAAAGTACTTTAGCGCATAACTGATCTAAGGACCGGAGGGGATTCCTGCCAAGGTACCGTAGGGTAACCTGTCACCAATTCATGAATAAGTATGCAGACCTCCAGGGCCACAACAAATAACAAAATCAGTGACTTTTGGACTCCCTATGAATGGCCAAGCCAGGCTGTTCTGGCTGATGACCATATGTGGTTTTGGGGAAACGGGGACAGGAAGTTATAACAACCTACAGAAACTACTGCTTGACCACATTCACAGATTCATCCTGAACATCAGATTTCAGCGTAACCGGATAATCAAGCGCCAGCCAGCCGTAGTAGCCGTTGCGTAGGAAAAAGACCCTCTCATAACCCCATATCGCAGCCATATAGCTGCCGATAGCACCGCGCATGTGGTAAGTACTGTTACCGTAAATGACGATGGGAGTGGTTTTCTCCAGTATGCCGGGCATCATCAGCTGTTGGAAACCGCCGCGCAGGTCCAGGCTGTGGGATCCTGCCACATGCCCCAGCTGCCACTGGAGATAGGGACGCACATCAATAAAAAGTGCCCCGGCATCGTGCAGACGCCTGGCCTCTTGGGTGTCGATAGTAACAACACCGTCTATCTCTCCCGGAGCTTCTTCTTGCGCCCGGAGAATAAAGGAAAGTGCCGACAGAAAAAAAGTTAATGAAATAGAAATCCGTTTCATGCAGTACAGGCCTGTTATTGAAAACTATTTATAAATTATATGAATATAAAGCCTGTTTTTTAGCAATTATTAAGAATTAAAAATATATTTTTGCATCAATATAAAATATGGAAATATATTCAAATTCGACTACTGCAAGAATAGTATTCACTCAACCGGCACAATATCGGCCAGCAAAATGTGGCCGAGGTGCCAATAGAGCCGACTTATCAGCTAAGCCAGCTTTGTAGTCGCGATCTCAGGCGCAGCGCGGCCTGAGAGTGAATCTGGCTCACCCTTGACTCACTGACGCCAAGTACCTTGCCGATCTCCTTGAGGTTCATCTCTTCATCGTAATAGAGCATCAGTACAAGTTTTTCTCTCTCAGGCAACTTATCAATAGCCTCGATCAGTGCCATTTTGAATTTTTCTTCCTGAATGTCGGCAGAAGGACCACGATCGCCGGAGCGAGCCTGCATCCTTGACTCTTCACTGTCAAACAGCTCTTCATAGCTGAACAGACGACACCCTCTTAAATCACTGAGAATGCTGTAGTATTCGTCAATCTTGACATTCAGCTCTTTGGCAACCTCGGAATCCCGGGCATCACGGCCCAACTTGGCTTCGACAATCTGTACCGCCTCGGTAATACGACGACTGTTGCGGTAAACAGATCTTGGACCCCAGTCGCCTTTACGAATCTCATCGAGCATGGCACCGCGAATACGAATACCGGCAAAGGTTTCAAAACTGGCCCCTTTGGAGGCGTCATACTTGGAAGCAGCCTCCAGCAAACCGATCATGCCAGACTGCACCAGGTCATCAATCTGCACACTGGCCGGCATCCGCGCAGCAAGATGATTGGCAATTCTCTTGACCAGCGACTGATGCTTGATCACCATTTCTTCCATGCTTGGCTTCTTTTCTTGCACTTCCTGTGCGGCTGCTGTCATGACTTGATCCTCTCTTTGATCCTTTCAGGCAAAAAGAATTCAATGCGGCCCTTTGGCTCAGGTACCGGTATTTTTGCCAGCTGATGTCCAATGCGGTGAAAAGCTCTTGCGGCGCGACACTCTTCATTAAAGATCATCACCGCAGACTGCCTGGCGGCTGCTTCACTCACACTCTTATCGAAGGGAATTGCTCCGAGATAGTTCAACACTATCCACTTGTTGTCTTCCAGGGATTGCTGCAATTGCTCAAACTGTTTGGTTCCACCGCGCCTGCTACTGACCAGATTGACCACCACATAAAATTGCTGAACGTGGTATACCTGATGCAACAGCCGGATCTGTCGGGCGGCATCAACCACGGAAATATCTTCCTGATTGATCACCACAACAACCTCAGTAGCCGCCTGAATAAGCGTGATATTTTCCGGTGCCAGACCAGGGGCGGTATCAATGATCAGAGAATCCAGACCCGGTGCCAGGCCATCCATACCCTGAATCAGCTCTACTGCCTGGGCTATTTGCAATCGATCACTCCAGTTTTTCTCCCCCGGAGTAAAGATCCTGATACCACCTGGTCCATCAGTCAGTCCCTCGCACTGCACTTTTTTACTCTCGACAACTGCTGGCGCTGAAAATGAAGTTTCACACGTCGCTTGACTGCTTCCGGTAAGATGCGACCCAAGGGAGAACCTAACACCCGGTGCATCAAGATTTCCGTCCATTAAAACGACACGCTGGCCTAACTTACTCATCACCAGAGCAAGGTTTACCGCTACAACGGTTTTACCAACACCGCCTTTACAGCCGGAAACAGCGATCACCCTTTTCATTTCTTGCGTCATCGTTCTCACTTTATTTTCATTGCCTCGACAAAGTGCGTGCAGAAAAACAACAAACTATATGTATCAATGTTCGTGCCAATTTATTCCGAAAAAAGAAAAAAACTGACCAAAAGAGCAGCGACAAAAAAATGCACATGGCAACTCATTGTTTTTTAATGACATTCCCACAAAGCCACCGACAAAAAATTGTTATTTTTTTATCTAGAGGTAGTTTCGGTCGATTCCCTCAACCCTTTAACAAGTCATCAGATATTGCACAACGAGGGGAAAAGATGGATATTTGACGGTTCTATTTTCCGACAGTGTCAATATTGTGGCGCGTTGACAGCGATCGCCGAGAAGTTGTCGTTAAATAACTTGTACATTTTTAGACGCTGCCCGAAAAGGCTGAATAGTTTCGACTTTTGCAGAAAGGGGATGGGATCAGCCTGGTTACAATCGGAAGGTTTTACCAGACACATCCTGAGCTTTGACACACCGATAAGTTAGCCATAAAAAAAGGCTGCAAATTTTGCAGCCTTTTTTTATGGGGGAGTCAGTTTCAGCTTCTGACTGGGTCTTCGTAACGTTGCAGACCATATTTGCGCATTTTTTCTACAAGTGTTGTGCGTCGAATCTGAAGTTTATCGGCAGCCCTGGCCACAACACTGTTGCAATCACTCAACGCTTGCTGGATCAAACTCTTCTCGAGGCGCGTCAGGTACTCTTTCAGATTGAGTCCGCCAACAGGTAATACTGCAAGGTCCTGACTGGCAGGGGCACTGCTCGCCGGCTGAATACTGTCAGGAAACAGATCAGCCACTCCGTCGTCTTCCTGGTTGATGGCGTCCAGATGGCGGAAATTCTCCGGCAAATCCTGAATACCAATAACACCGTAAGGGAACATGATGGCCAGACGCTCCAGCAGATTAGCCAACTCCCGGACATTACCCGGCCAGTCGTGACGACACAGGGACAAAATGGCTGCCGAGCTCAGCCGGATAGACCCGCTTCCCTGCTTCTCCATGGCATGAGTCAGCTCATTGATCATCAGGGGTATATCTTCAGGGCGCTCCCTCAGGGCCGGGGTCTGGATGGGAAAAACATTTAAACGGTAATAAAGATCTTCCCGGAAAGTACCCTCCGCAATCATCTCTTCAAGATTCTTGTGGGTGGCGGCAATAATACGAACATTGGCTTCTACCGGCTCGGTACCACCAACCCGCTCAAAGGTTCTCTCCTGCAATACCCGCAGTAACTTGACCTGCATGTGCAAAGGCATATCACCGACTTCGTCAAGGAACAAAGTGCCGCCCTCGGCCAACTCAAAACGCCCCTTGCGTCTGTTTACCGCGCCGGTAAACGCACCTTTTTCATGACCGAACAGCTCGCTTTCCAGCAGGTCGGTGGGAATGGCACCACAGTTGACAGGGACAAACGGTGCATCCTTGCGATGGGAGTTTTCGTGAAGATTACGAGCCACGACCTCTTTACCCGTCCCAGACTCGCCGGTGATCAACACATTCACGTCCCGGTCTGCCACCTTGGCCATGGCGGAGCGGACTTTGCGAATCCATTCGCTTTTGCCCACCAGCCCCTGGAACAGTTGCACCTGTTGATTACAGCCGGTCTGATGCGCCTGCCGCCACTGCTCCCGATACACTTGCCCATAATGCAGGCTGGAAAGCAACTGATGCTTGCTGCAAGGCCAATCAACGCGGGCAATAATCTGTCGGGCCAGCGGCGCCGGCAGGTTGTCCGTCAGAGACTCGGCGATGCAAATTACCGGCACGCCGCCACACCAGTTCTGGATGCGCGCAACCATGCCGTGAAGGGTGCTTTCAGCTTGTAAAAAATCACCCAGAAATAAGGCACTGAATGATTCGGGGGAGTAATCACTGACAGCGTCTTCCCAGTACGCCGCACTGATAGCAACGGTGTGATAACCCATAAATTGCAAAATTGTGCTGAAATCATGACGACGCGTCTGGGCGTCTTCAAGAATAAGAACTTGTTCACCTGTATGCATAAGACGACTGTCCCTGTCATCTGGTTAATTGGCACTGCACGTATGAGGTTTTTATCGGGCTTAAACTTGTTGTTGTTATGCTATTAAACAGATAAATAACGCGTCCGTCAATTTTTTGTTAGCTTTCTGTAAATCATTGACAACAATTTAAATACGACTTTGGACTATTAGTTATAAAAACTGCAAATTACCCAAAGGCGTATTTTTTTCAACAAAAACAACAATATGAACTCGTTTTATGCAAGTCAGATATCTTCAACTTCATCCCATAATTTACGCAGACGCTTATCAGAAACGGGAAAGCGCGTACCTAACTGCTGGGCAAATAACGAAACCCGATATTCTTCCATCATCCAGAAAAACAATTGCAGCTTTGAATCAACAATCCTGTGTTGATTATGAATCTCTTGTCGTTTGTCAAATCTCTGCTGCAAGACAGTTAATTCCTCAGTCCAGGCCCGATCCCTATTTACTTGCGCAGGTAGTTTTTCCAATCTCACTTCAAGCGCTTGGCAATAACGTGGATAATGGCTGAGCCATTCTATACCGGCAGCAGCCATAAAACCCGGACGTAACAATCTTTGCAGATGCTGTTTAATATCGGCCAGAGATAGCGCCCTATCAAAACCAATCTTTCCTTTCAATTGCCGACTGACACTTTGTGCTGTGCGAAATATCTCATAAAGAATGGGGTCAAGCTTTTCAGCCATTGGCACAATGTCACCCTTATACTGTTCGAGCAATATTTGAAACGCCTGACGATTTCTCGGCAACGCTACATCATCACGCAGATAGACAGCATCAATGATTAAATTCTGCAAATCATCATCAAGCTGACTCTGATTAACCAAATTGGTAGCCAGCAGTCGCGTCTCTTTTAACCGCATCATCTTGCCCAGGGCAAACTTAAGCTGGGTTGATAACTTAATACGCAGCAGCCGAATCAACCCCTTGCGATGTTCAACCGACGCCAGGGCAGGATTTTCAAACAGCTGTACGCCGACACTATCGCGTTGATCCACCAGCGCCGGATAGGATTTCAGCAACAACCCGCCGGCCTTGCGTGTCATCTCTTCGGGCAACTCACCACAGGTCCAGTCCTGCAGGCCATCCTGCTCCAACTCACTTTTACCCAGTTTGCGGATAGAGTCCTGAACGCGATCAGCAAATTGCTGCCGGAGCTGATTCAGATCGCGTCCCTGACCAATCACCTCCCCTTCGTCGTTGATAACACGAATGTTCATGAGCAAGTGTGGGTCGAGGCTCTCAGTATGCCAATGCTCTTCCAGAAGGCGTACACCGGACATGCGGGTCAGTTGTCGCCCGAGCATTTCCGTCAGCGGTTCATCACAGGCAGACAGCGACTCCAGTGCTCCCGTGACATAATCCGGCACCGGCACAAAGTTCTTGCGCACCGGTTTGGGCATGGCACGTACCAGCGCCACACACTTGTCAAACAGCATACCCGGCACCAGCCACTGCAAACGATTTTTCGGCAGCAACTGCAAGGCTTCTACCGGCACCGTCAGCGTAACACCATCATCCACCTCGCCCGGGGCAAAGTGATAGCTCAGCGGCAGTTCCAGACCATCCCAGCGCAGTCGATCAGGATACCGGTTAACCGTCACCTGTCCGGCATCGTGTTTCATCAGGTACTCTTTGGTCAGGCGCAGCAAATCGGGCTGCTTATGCTCAGCCCCCTTTCGCCACCGCTCAAAACTGGCACCACTACTGATATCCGCGGGAATCAGCTCCTCATAAAACTGGAACAAGGTCTCACTATCCACCAGAATATCCCGGCGACGGGATTTCGCTTCCAGCTCGTCGACCTCTTCGATCAACGCCAGGTTGTGTCGTTGAAACGCCCCCTTAGAGTCAAAGTGTCCCTCGACCAGCGCTTCCCGGATGAAAATCTCGCGGGCGACCACGGGATCAATCGTGCCGTAATTGACCTTGCGACGACCGACCACAATCAGCCCGTACAGCGACACCTGTTCGAAGGCCACCACCTGGGAACGCTTCTTCTCCCAGTGCGGCTCAAAATAATTACGCTTCACCAGGTGACCTGCCAGCGGTTCAATCCACTGTGGCTCGACCTTGGCGTTGGTGCGGGCAAAGAGTCTGGAGGTTTCCACCAACTCAGCGGCCACCACCCATTTGGGCTTGCGCTTGTACAGTGCTGAGCCCGGGAACAGGTAGAAACGCCGATTGCGCGCCCCCATGTAGTCTGCCTCATCGTCCTTACTGCCAAGCTGGGACAAAAGGCCCGAGAGCAACGATTTGTGCACATCGCCATAACTGGCTGGACTGTCATTGACGCGAAACTGCAAGTCTTTGCAGGCCAGCGATAGTTGACGATGAAGATCACGCCATTCCCGCATGCGCATAAACGACAAAAATTGCTTGTTGCAGTACTTGCGCAACTGGTTCTGGGACAACGCCTGGCGCTGCTCCTCATAAGCTTCCCAGAGATTGACATAGGTCATGAAATCCGAGTCGTCGTGATAAAACTCACGATGCCTCTGATCCGCAGCCTGCTGTTTGTCCTGCGGGCGCTCGCGTGGGTCCTGCACGGCCAGGGCACTGACGATAATCAATGCCTCATGCACAGCGTTGTTGTTGTGCGCCTCGATCAGCATACGACCAAGGCGTGGGTCCACAGGCAGCTGCCCGAGTTGGCGACCGATCTGGGTTATACGTCGCTCCTTGTCTACCGCACCGAGCTCTTGCAGCAGTTTGAAGCCGTCGTTAATGGCTTTGCTGTCAGGCGGATCAACAAATGGAAAAGCAGCGATGTCGCCCAGCCCCATACGCAACATCTGCAAGATGACCGCCGCCAGGTTGGTGCGCAGAATTTCCGGATCGGTAAACTCCGGGCGGGAGAGGAAGTCTTCTTCAGAGTAGAGACGAACACAGATCCCTTCAGCCACCCGGCCACAGCGTCCTTTACGCTGATTGGCCGAAGCCTGGGAGATCGCTTCCACTGGCAGTCGCTGCACTTTCGAGCGCACACTGTAGCGGCTGATACGAGCCATTCCCGGATCAACCACGTAGCGAATTCCAGGCACCGTCAGTGACGTTTCGGCCACGTTAGTCGAAAGGATCACCCGGCGCCCTGAATGGGCCTGGAAAATACGATTCTGCTCGGCGGCTGAGAGCCGGGCGTAAAGCGGCAAAATCTCGGTATGGTGCAGCTTTGCATCGCGCAGAAACTGGTGTGTTTCACGAATATCCCGTTCACCGCTGAGAAATATCAGCACATCGCCCAGTCGGCTGGCTAAACCTGCACGCTCAATGCTTTCTATCTCTTCCAATGCCGCCAGAATACCCTGTTGCAGTCGCTGGTCCGCATCGCGGCCACTCAACTCAAGTTCTTCCAGGGGACGATACAGCGTCTCCACGGGGTATGTACGACCGGAGACTTCAATCACTGGAGCGTTATCAAAGTGCCGGGAAAAGCACTCAACATCTATGGTGGCCGAAGTGATGATCACTTTCAGATCAGGCCGTCTGGGCAAAATCAACTTGATGTAGCCCAGCAGAAAATCAATATTCAGACTGCGTTCGTGGGCTTCATCAATGATCAGGGTGTCGTAGCGATTAAGAAAGCGATCATGTTGAATCTCCGCCAGCAAGATACCATCGGTCATCAGTTTGACCAGTGTTGACTCGGTGGAATGGTCGGTAAAACGAACCTGATAGCCTACCTGCTCCCCCAGAGACACCCCCAGCTCTTCAGCAATGCGACCGGCCACAGATCGGGCTGCCAGGCGCCTCGGCTGGGTGTGGGCAATGGTACCAAAAATACCCTGCCCCGCCTCAAGGCAGATCTTCGGCAACTGCGTGGTCTTACCCGAACCGGTCTCCCCAGCCACCACCACCACCTGGTGCTCCCGGATCATTCTGGCAATATCTTCCCTGCGCTCGATAACCGGCAGTTCCTGCTCATAACGAATTTCGGGCAAGTCCGCCCGACGCTGTGCCACTAACGACAGTGAGGTAGCAATTTTTTTCTGCAACCGAGTCAGCGCTTTCTGGTCAGTGCGCTTGAGTCGGCGCAATTGACCACGCAGGCGATAACGATCGCGAATCATGCAGTTATTAATGGCCTGACGTGTTTTTTGGGCACTAAAGTCGTCGCTAAAGCCGGACACCCGGATACTCCCGTTCAATGGAATCAGCACTTGGCAAAGGCAGCGGCAGAGACCGCCAGGGGGGAAAGGTTACCCAGCCGCTGAGCGGCCGGACAAACGAATTTCAGTTGGTAATCAACTGGCCTTCTGGCTCAGTTTGGCCAACTCTTCTTCACGTAACTGACGGCGCAAAATCTTACCCACATTAGTGGTTGGCAGCTCATCACGAAACTCAACCTGCTTGGGTACCTTGTAGGCAGTCAGGTTCTGGCGGAAGTAGCGAGTCACCTCTTCGGCACTCAGCCCCGGATTGCTCCTCACCACGAACACCTTGATGGCCTCACCGGCACGCTTGTCCGGCACCCCGATCACCGCACACTGGGCCACATCCGGATGGACTGAGAGTACCTCTTCAAGCTCGTTAGGGTAGACGTTAAAACCGGAGATGCAGATCATATCCTTCTTACGATCGACAATGGTGACATACCCTTCGTCGTCAATGCAGGCAATATCCCCCGTTCGCAACCAGCCATCGAGCATCGCTTCTTCCGTCGCCTGCTCGCTCTGCCAGTAGCCCTTCATGACCTGCGGTCCTTTGATGCACAGCTCGCCGATCTCACCAATGGGCAGCTCGTTATCCTCAGCGTCGATCACTTTCAGCTCGCAGGAAGGCACCGGTAAACCGATGGTACCCAGCTTGATCTTATCCAGTGGATTGATGGTGACAACCGGTGAGGTTTCGGTCATGCCGTACCCTTCACAAATACGACAGCCGGTCAAATTCTCCCAACGCTCAGCGGTATCAAGCTGCAAAGCCATACCGCCGGAGATGGTGTTTTTCAGGTAGGAAAAATCCAGCTTGCGAAACGCCTCCTGATTCATCAGACCGATAAAGAGCGTATTGAGCCCGATAAACATACTGAATGGTTTGCCGGTAAGATCTTTGATAAACGACTTCATGTCCCGTGGATTGGTGATCAGCATATTGTGTTCACCAAGCAGAATGGCCACCATACAGTGCACGGTAAAGGCAAAAATGTGATAAAGCGGCAAGGGAGCAATCATCAACTCCTCACCCTCTCTCAGGTTACCGCCGACCAGGGCTTTCACCTGAAACATATTGCTGAGAATATTCCGGTGGGTCAGCATAGCGCCTTTAGCGACGCCGGTGGTGCCGCCGGTATATTGCAAAATAGCGACATCATCATTTTCACGACGCACGTCCACACACGGGTGCATCACGCCCTGATTCAACGCGGTCCTGAATGATACGGCATCAGGCAACGAGTAATCTGGCACCATTTTCTTGACGTGTTTGACCACCAGATTCACCAGCGTTCGTTTAACCGGTGGCAGCATATCTCCCACCTCGGTAACGATAACCTGTCTGATGGCCGTTTTCGGCAGCACTTTCTCAGCCATGTACGCCATGTTGGCCAGCACCAGCAGTGCTTTGGCGCCACAATCCCGAAACTGATGCTCCATCTCCCGCTCGGTGTACAGCGGATTGGTGTTCACCACTATTAAGCCCGCCCGCAGGGCTCCAAATACCGCCACAGGGAACTGCAAAACATTAGGCAGCATAATGGCAATGCGGTCACCGGGGCTCAAGTCTGTGTGGTTTTGTAAATAACTGCAAAACTGGCCGCTGAGTTCATAAAGTCGGGAATAACTCAGCTCGTATCCCATATTGCTAAATGCCGGCTTATCGGCAAACTTGCGGGTACTGTACTCCAGCACATCGATAATGGATCGATACTGCCCAACATCGATGGTTGCAGGAATGCCTTCCGGGTATTTATCGCTCCAGAATCCGGTCGTCATGGGGTAAAAAGCCTCCTGCATCCTTGATGAAGGTTTAGAGAGAAAACACTGGCACGCAAACTGTTCAACCTATCCTTAAAATGTCGCATTGAAAAATTTTTCGAGATTATCAGTTTTCCCTTATTCCTGATAGACAACATGCGGAAAATACTTGAAGAACAATAAGTTTCCAGATCGTATTAGCAATCATCCAAAAGCCTCCAATCACCTTCAGCACTCAGCTGAAGCCGTTCTTCGGAGACAGACCGATGGTCTTGCGTCTGGAGCCTCCCAATGATCACCAGCAACTTCCCGGAACGCCTCTTGCATATGAACCGGCTGTTCCTCTGGATTTATTGATCACTCACTGACTTGAGTCGCAACTCCCGGGGCATGGAAAAGACTACGTTTTCCGGCTTACCGGCCAGTTCCTCGGGCAGATGCGCACCCAACTCCACCAATCGACCGATCACGCCCTGAACAAGAATTTCCGGGGCTGAAGCGCCTGCTGTAATACCAATGGCCTGTTTACCGGCCAGCCAGTCTGGTTGCACATCGTCGGCATCATCCACCAGGAAAGCCTGGGCACCGCTGCGCTCAGCCAGCTCGCGCAAACGGTTGGAGTTGGAGCTGTTGACTGAGCCCACCACCAGCACCAGGTCACACTGACTGGCCAGCTGCTTTACTGCGTCCTGACGGTTCTGGGTGGCATAACAGATATCATCTTTTCTGGGCCCTTGAATGGCCGGAAAGCGTTCACGCAATGCGCTAATAACCTTGGCAGTGTCGTCCATGGACAGCGTGGTCTGAGTAACGTAGGCCAACCTTGACGGGTCAGACACTTGCAAAGAGCGGACATCGTCTTCGTTTTCCACCAGGTAGATAGCCCCACCGTTGCCTGCATCAAACTGCCCCATGGTGCCTTCCACTTCCGGATGCCCATGGTGGCCGATCAACACGCACTCCATGCCATCGCGTGAGTAACGCACCACTTCCATATGGACTTTTTTTACCAGCGGACAGGAAGCGTCAAACACCTTTAACCCTCGACGCTCAGCTTCATCCTCCACCGCTTTTGACACGCCGTGGGCACTGAAAATCACAATGACATCGTCGGGCACCTGATCGAGCTCATCAACAAAAACCGCACCCCGTTGTTTGAGATCTTCAACAACGTACTTGTTGTGAACTACTTCATGGCGCACGTAAATGGGTGGTCCAAACACGTCCAGCGCCCGGTTAACAATCTCAATGGCGCGATCGACCCCGGCACAAAAACCACGGGGATTTGCCAGTTTGATTTCCATCAGACACCTCGGGTGAAATCCAACAATTTCAGTACCCTGCAAGGCAAAAATGCCGGCAGGGACAGCGGCCAGCCGACAGGCTGGCACACGCTTGACTGGTTACGGCCGTACTTAGAGAAATTGAGAATATACCATCGTTAATTCTGCAAAGCCGGCACTTTTGTGCGAGACGTAAATCCCCGCCGGCGCGGCTGTCGCAAAAAGCAAAAAAGCGTTAAACCACAAAGACACTAAGACACAAAGGAAGCCTTTTTTGTCTGCCGGGCGTAGCCTGAGCAGGCCCGGAAAACTTTGTGTCTTTGTGTCTTTGTGTCTTTGTGGTTCAAGGCTGTTATGCTTTTTGCGCCACCCTTAAGGCACCTGAACGGCAACAATCTGCACATTGAAAACCAGGTGCCGGCCAGCCAGCGGGTGATTGAAATCTACTTCAACCGTCTGCTCATCGATACCACAAAT
>JAQFVO010000294.1 GCA_027942505.1 Endozoicomonas sp.
CGAATCGTTCTTGCGGGGCGTGTTGAAGCCGATCTGAAAATGATCTGTCAGCGCTGTCTGGATGTTGCCGATGTGCCAGTGCGCACCGAGTTTACTCTGATGGGTGTCTGGACGGATGAACAGGCCAAGTCTGTGCCAGAGGGATTCGAACCCCTGATGCTCCAGGAGGAGCCGATGGCGTTGGTTCCTCTGTTGGAAGAAGAGCTGTTGTTGAGTCTTCCCATCGTGGCCTACCATCCCCCTGAGGTCTGTCGGGTTCAACAGAGCTTTACCACCGGCCCTGCTGACGCCTCTGAGGCAGAAGAAGAGCGCCCCAATCCGTTCAGTGTCCTGGCCGGCTTGAAATCTGAATCCAAGTAAACCGCTTTTGAACCGAGCCCCTGGCGAGAAAGTATTAAGCAAGTAATTTAGGAGTGTTGACACATGGCTGTTCAGCAAAACCGTAAAACCCGTTCCAAGCGCGACATGCGTCGCTCCCACGATAGTCTGACTGCTACTCAGCTGTCTGTTGATGCCACTACCGGTGAAACCCACCGTCGTCATCACATGACTGCTGATGGTTTCTACCGTGGCCGCAAAGTGCTTGAAGGCAAACTGGGCGAGTGAGCCAGTCGCTGCCGGTACGGAGCATTGCGCTTGATATTATGAGCGGGGACGAAGGTCCCCGTTCTCGTATCCGGGCGGCAAAAAGGGCTTTGACCGCGTTCCCCGATGTGCATCTTATTCTTGTGGGTGATCAGCAACTGATTGCCAGCCATTTCCCGGACCATTCCCGCATCACCATCGTACCTGCCGAAAAAACCATTGCCATGGACGATAAACCCTCTGCTGCGCTCAGAGCCAGAGAAGGGAGTTCCATGTGGCTGGCCCTTGACCAGCTCGCTTGCGGTCATGCAGTCGCCTGCGTCAGTGCCGGCAATACCGGGGCGTTAATGGCTATGGGGCGCTTTGCCCTGAAAACCTTCCCGGGTGTTGATCGCCCGGCCATTGCTGCAGCAGTCCCCTGCGCTAGTGGCAGCGTCCAGCTGTTGGACGTTGGGGCGAATGTAGACTGTTCGGCAGAGCATCTTTACCAGTTTGCCATTATGGGGTCCCGGCTGGTGGCTTCCATGACCGATATTGCCGCGCCCAGGGTTGGCTTGCTGAATGTGGGCACAGAAGATATCAAGGGCAACGAACAGGTGCGCCTGGCCAACAGCTTGATGAAGTCCGACAAGCGCCTTAACTATATCGGTTACATCGAAGGGCATGATGTCTTTACCGGGCAGGCTGATGTGGTGGTGTGCGATGGTTTTGTCGGTAATATTGCCCTGAAAACCGGTGAGGGCGTTGCCACCCTGATCCGTAATCACCTGCTGCAAGCCTTTGGGCAGACCTTGTGGCGCCGTTTTCTTGCCCTGCTGATGGCGCCCGTGCTGCGCAGTGTCTATCGGGGTATTGATCCGGTGTTTTATAACGGTGCCAGTTTTCTCGGGTTACAGGGTATCGTCGTGAAAAGTCACGGGCATAGTGATGAGGATGGATTTTTCCGGGCAATTTGCGAAGCGGTGCGTGAGGTGGATAACGATATTCCCGGGCGTCTGGCCCAGGAAGTGGCGACCCTGTTATCGAC
>JAQFVO010000295.1 GCA_027942505.1 Endozoicomonas sp.
GAACACCTGTCAGATCAGTGCCTTTTTCCCACAATCTCATCAATACTTCATCTCTCATTTCAGATTTAAAATAATCATCGGAATAAAGGCAACCAAGACTGCCCGTACTCATTAGATCATTGAGGATGGCATCACGAAAATGACTAACGGCGTAAACCTCTGCCAACACACCCAACTTCGCCTCAGCACTATTCCTCCCTTGCCGATCGTACGATGCGTGATTATTAATGCCAGCTTCCATATTCTGAGGACTGCCCACCTGCTTTTGCTTACCTTCCTGCCACCGGGCCTTCTCGAGCCCCGTCAGTGCACTGATAACACTTTTAATCTCCTCGTTAACAGGACAGGCAAGCAAGGAAGTAACCGTTCGCTCAGCAACAACAACTTGTTGCTTCGTCTGAAGCTTGGCCTTATAACTGTTTAGCGCAGCGATATACTCCTCGCGCAGCCACCTGAACCGCCGGAATAATCCACTGAAGTGTCTGACACGCAGGAATCGCTCATGCAGAGCAAAATACTCATCATTGATCAGGCCGTCTTTCTCTTTCTTTTTCAGACTTTCTTCTACTTTATTCAAACACAGGGCATCAATATCCAGTTCTAACGTTTTCAGCGTAAGCGTTCTAACGGGGTGGTCACGATGAATCAACACAACCCCCCGGCGGCAGGAACTAGAGCCGCTCACCTTATCAATTAACCGATATACCTGACCGGTAACGTTGGTGCCTCTTTTATCCAACAAAAAAGGAAGGCAGAATTCGGGTTGATCAAACCATTGACAATGATAGATGTTATGATGTTTTTTTTTCGGATTAACGTCATGAGTCCAGTCGGACAACACATGACTGGGATCTTTATAACATTTGACCGAGTCATCAGTAGCGTCACCAATAAAGCCAAAGCCCGCCTCTGCCATATCACTTGGTGACAAACCAGGCGCAGCAAAACGCTCATTAATTAACGAACCATCACAGTGGAAAAAAGTGTTGTATAACTCGTGCTCAACGGCTGCCTTATCCAGGGGCGTAATCGGCTCAACAGCAATAATATGCCGAGCACGCAACTCCCGAAGAACCGGCTTAACCTCTTCCAGCTCATGACTGTCAGCCGGTAACAGAAAGGTGCTGGCAGCATCCAAAACCTTAAACTTTAACAGTTGACAACCGTCGACCAGCACCCTGAAATCACAAGGGACCTGGATCGAAATCTTGCTGAAGGTGCGATTAAACTTATTGATAAACACGAGACCCCTGCCCTGCGTCGAGTCAAAGGCCTGACATCTCGCCCCAAGGGCACCAAATTCTCTACATGAGACGATATCCATCGTATCCGATTTCCCCGTTGATTATTTATCCACATATGACCCACACCAGAAAACAATAGTT
>JAQFVO010000335.1 GCA_027942505.1 Endozoicomonas sp.
AAAGGTGGATCTAAGCATGTAGAGCCGAAGGCTGAGAGCTGGCGGACGCGGGTTCAAATCCCGCCGCCTCCACCAACCATCTGTAAATACCAAGGGCTAGCGACCCGCAAGCCCTTGAAAAACCTGAAAATCCCACCTTTTTTAGCCCGATATAGTCCAGCATTATCTATCTACAACCAGCTTTTTATGTAACACTCAATGTAACACTGAAGCCAAACCCTTAAATGCGGTGTTACTAAAAATGCCCAGAGTCACTCAAGCCCTTAACCCTACTGAGGTTTATAACGCCAAGCCCAAAGACAAGGAGTACAGCCTTGCCGATGGAAAAGGGTTGTCCCTGAGAGTTAAAACCAATGGCACAAAGCTATGGATATTCAATTACTTTCGACCCCATACCAAAAAAAGGGCCAATATCAGTTTTGGATGTTACCCAGTAGTAACACTCAGTGAAGCCAGAGAGGAGCGAAGAAAGGCTTTAATTTTATTGAGTCAGAACATTGACCCGAAAACACACAGGGATGAGCAGGAGTGGAAGTCGTTTAAGGCCCACGCCGAAACGCTGGAGGTTGTCACCCGGCAATGGTTTATCGTTAAGAAGACCCGCGTATCAGAAGACTATGCCGGGGACATTCTACGGTCGTTTGAGATGCACATTTTCCCCGGCATGGGAACAACCCCTATCCATAAAATCACCGCCAAGGAAACCATAGCCCTGTTACAGCCCATAGCCGATAAAGGCACGCTGGAGACTGTCAGGCGACTGTGCCAGCGATTGAATGAGGTGATGACCTACGCCACCAATATCGGATTGATACACCACAACCCACTGACCGGCATAAAAGACGCTTTTGCCAATCCCAAGGTTCGCAACATGCCAGCGATCCCCCCAGCCCACCTGCCGGAACTGATGCAAAAAATAAACGGTAGCAGTATCAAGAAAATCACCCGCTGTCTGATGGAGTTCCAGTTGCATACCATGACCCGCCCCAGTGAAGCTGCCGGGGCGCGCTGGGATGAAATGGACTTCGATAATAATCTGTGGGTGATCCCTGCCGCGAGGATGAAGGCCGGACGAATCCATAAAATCCCCCTGACCCCACAGTCACTAGCCCTACTGGACACCATGAAAGCCATTAGTGGGAATCGGGAGCATATCTTTCCGGGGGACAGGAACCCCAACAACCACGTCAGTGAACAAACCGCAAATATGGCCTTAAGGCGTATGGGCTATCAGGGTATTCAGGTCGCCCACGGTTTCAGATCTATTGCCAGTACCGCCCTGAATGATGAAGGTTTCGACGGTGATTTAATCGAATGCGCGTTATCCCATGTTGAAAAGGATGAAGTCAGAGCCGCTTACAACCGGGCTGATTACCTGGAGCGCAGAAAAGTTATGATGCGCTGGTGGTCTGATTTTATTACCAGGGCTTGTGTCGGTAGTGTCAGCCTTTCCGGTGGCCACAAAGGTTTGCAGGCTGTCATTTAGAATAACGGGCTTGTTGGCGGATGCTGCACAGTATCGGAAGAAAAAACAGAATAGACGACTAAAATCAGTCACAGGTAAAAGGGCGAAGTGCTGAGAACACTACGCCCTTTTTTGTATCTGGTATCACTTGAAGGATGGTAAAAAATGAAACCAGACGACAAGGTAAAGCATAGCTTCCGCCCATTTTATGGCTATTCCAAGCTAAAAAAAGTCAGTCAGGATTTTATTCAAAGTGTTAATAAACAGGCAAGAGAAGCATTAGGTTTACCACCAATACCCGCAGTCAAAACATTACAAGGAAGGCTGGAAGCTATCGGCTACACGCAAACACCAAAATGGCTTAACAGTTCTGATAATTCTGGAACAGTAACACTTGATGGATTTAATCGTTATCGTATTGTTTATAACCAACAGCAACCGGAAGAACAGGCTACGGAAGAACCCCTACCACAGCTACACCCCTCCAAGATTGGAAAACACAAATCTAATGCAGGCAGAAACAAGTCATTAAATAATCATTTGAGGGTTATAGGCGCATTGTGTCGCTTGGTTGAGAGGTATGAAACCATGCCTGACCCTAAGCCCGGACGCTTCAAAAACAGGAAGATTGTTCTTAGCACTGGAAAAATCAGCATGAGAGCCTTGCGGGAACTGTTACAGGCAATTGACCCAGAAACTCCGAAACGCGCAGAACAGGTTATAAAGAGGGCTGAAGCTTTCTTGGAAGAAGCAGACGACATTATCAGCCAAGCCCTGAAGGAAAAGTAATTTCTGCATATTCAACCTATTTTCTGCATATACAGAAAACCCTACTTAATCCCGTCTTTAATACCGGCTGTGCTTATCAACACAAAGGTGCAGCCAATGAACACCACCCAGACCCAAGACGAAGCCTTTCTATCCGTTAAGAAGGTAGAAAAACGCTACAGCATATCTGATTCAACCCTGTATCAATGGTCTAAAAATGGGATGTTTCCCAAGCCCTACAAACTGGGGCCGAAGCTATCCCGGTGGAAGCTGTCTGAGCTGGAAGCATGGGAGCAACAGGGAAGGGAGGGCGCAGTATGAGCACATCAACCCGCCTGCCCCCGGAGGGAAACAGACAGGCCGACCGCAACAACAATTTCATTGTAGTCAATGCCAGAAAGCTTGGTTATTACAGCTTGTTATTGGTCGAACTGTTAGAGGCCGGAACCGATGGTATTGATTCGGTAGACGTCACCCGACAGGATGGCCCCCGCTTCTGGACTGACCGCTTGAGCTTTGACATTAGTTGTCTTAAGCGCCAGAAGTTTACCATTGACGGATACATGAGAAAGCTGACCTTACCTGATGGTCAGTACACCCGCCGGAAGTGTTACTACCTGAAGGATAAAAGC
>JAQFVO010000339.1 GCA_027942505.1 Endozoicomonas sp.
CAACACCTGAAACAAATCAACATGGCTGCTTGTCGTTGTCACAAGAGTGTGAACTCAATCGAAAGGTGCGAGGAGGGATTTGTGGTGCAGTTGGTGGCTATTGCGTGTCAGTCATTACAATTCCCGCTTCCGGGTTACTACTAAAACTAGGTGTGTGCACTGCCTCCGGCTACTGTTGCTTGGGCACTCTTGCCGGGGCTGTTGTTGGCTGTACTGCCTCTTCTGTTGTTTGTCACAAATGCACACCCCATAGTGCCGACAATCATATACCCCGCAGGAATGTACCGATTACCACTGAGAGTTTATGCCTGCCCTCCACGCAAGCGATTGTCCAGCAGCCAGAGGAACTGGCACACCAGACGATCGAGGGGAATGATATTGAGCTAACTACATTTGAACTTGATCCACCACCATCCTACTCAACAGTCATGCAGATGGGGTATCCACCACCAGAGTACTCAGAAGTCTCTGGAACACGGGTGTGAGCAACGTCTCCCGCTACCACAAAGACTGGCAATAACAATATCGACTGCCGTAACCTTGGGAGTCAAGATGGGACGGGCAAATCCTTGAATAACTCAGCACTGTCATAAACGTGTGCTGAGTTTGTATCTCCCGGAAGAGTTTCAGCCCGGAAATTTCAAACTTGTGCGCTGTGGGAGTAGCTTGAGCGCCATATTGAGGATACTCCCGTGAATTGTATCTCAGCCTCTCAACGCATTTGATTAACAGAAGAGTCCTGTACAGTTTTCTTCAAATTGAACCTTTATTAATACTTTTTGTCCAAACATACAAGGATTAACATTCTGCTTAAGCAATTATCAAATTGCTTCCCTTAAAATTTAATTGATTACTAACCAGAGATACTTTTATGGAAACTAAACCAATAAATACAACGGACTCACCAATTAACAACCTTAATCGGCCAGATACTCTTGATAATTCCAATAATGCCAGGTGGCTCGGCTTAAATGTGCTTCCTCAGGCCCCACGTAATGACTTTGGCCCAACAAATCGCAACGCAGCAACACAAGTTCCTGCCATCTCTGCGAGGACCGCATCAGTAACGGCACTGGCTCCCTATTCAACTGTCGAAGAGAAAATTGACATCTTCCGACTAAACTATGACAACATCAAAGGAGACTTGGAAGCCGATAAACTTGCATCGAGGCTGTACTCCAAGTTTGTGATTGAACGAGAAGACATGGAAAAAGTTAAAGCAGCAGGACCTCGTTTTCGTCAAGCAGAGGAGCTTATGCGTATCATTCAAAGGTACCATGATAAGGCCGATTCAAATCGCAAAATGGTCATTTTGTTTCTTGTCCATTATGCTATGTCTCAAATTCATCAGGGGCATTTGGCCAGGCTCCTTAATACAAAGACCCTCATGCCCTTTGAGCGATACCCAGAAGCAGTCAAGAAGGAGATAAGTGATGCCTTGACTGAAAAAGAGGTATCCGCGTTAACTGCTCATCTCAGACGTAATAATGCCACAGCCTGCGAGCATAACGATGATACCCGTCAAGCATACGGTACCAAGTTAAATTTCCCCATTCAGGAAAGTAGTGGCAATAATCCTTGGTAATCCGTCAATGCCGCTGGTCCAGTACTGGCTCCTTGGATAACCATCGTAAAAAAAGGGCCTCGCAGCCCTTTTTTTCATTCAGCATCAGGCAAATCAGTTGGCCACAATATTGACCAACTTACCC
>JAQFVO010000408.1 GCA_027942505.1 Endozoicomonas sp.
AAAGAACGACAAGTGAAACCAATGAGTCATCAAGAGCGTCCTGTTGCCAGCCATTCCACTACCTACGGTGCTATTTAACATTGACGTGCACTCAACCGCTCGTGTTAACACGTTACGTTGGTAATGACTGTTGATCTCAGGACTGACACTCCCCGCCTTATCGGGTCGGGCCGCGCAGGCGAGGGTTCTTAGATCGCTCCAAGAACCTTCCTGCTTCTTCGTCAAATAGCCCCGCTATTGTCCTCAGAAGCAGAAATTTTTATTCTCAATTTCTCACAATCCTCGCTACGGGCGCTATTCTCGGACAGCCTCCAAGGCTAACGTCAGCCTGTAGCGTCAGAAGTCGTCACCACTTTCCTGTCGCCAGACAAGCCCGTCTCTGGCACCTGTGCGTAGTACAGAGGGTCGGCTATCCGCTTCAGGGCGAAAAACTCGTGGCCCCTTTGCATATGCAGCCCCTTCATCTTGCTATTACTGACCACAGCACTCCACTGGGAAAACACATGCCCAAAACCAGAGCAGCCAGAGCGCAGGCGTTTGCAGGCTTCAGCATCGCGCTTTTTTTCGGGGTAGTGTTCGTGGAAGCTGACCAGAATTTCCCTGAGCCGGCTACTGCGAACCCCGCGATCCAGTGACGATTCCAGGTAACAGGCCATTGCCCGGGCAATCCAGCCCAGGGCAAACCCCAGCATCCGTTCTTCGCCAATAACCTGATCCTTCTCCATGGTTTGCAAGTCACAATCCAGCACCGCCCGTTTCATCTGGATCGGCAAGATACACTGACGAAGGTAGAACCAGGCGGCATCCTCACAAATGCGCCCGTAAACCAGCTTAACGCCCAACCAACGTTCAATACATTCCTTCTCCCCCATAAGGTCCGCCAAATCACGTAAGCAGTTAACCTCGCGGTTAAACGCTCGAACCTCCGGGTTCTGGTCACTGAAAGGTCCGGGTTCTGGCCTGAACTCCCCGGTTTTCTTTACCCGCGAATACGACACGGTGGTAAAGCCGGCTGGAACTGGGTCAGCTTCAGCGAGCCCCGGATGTGGTTTACTGTCTGGCTGCTCAGCCACCTTACTGTCCACTTGCGGTGGGTCTGCCAGCAGCGATTTACCGGATTCCTGGTACGAAGGATGACTCTGAGGCTTTGCAGCTGTGCTATTGGTGCACTCAACGGGTTTGGCTGCACTGGTGGTCTTTTTTCGTTGCCGGTGCCGCACTTTACCGGTCTTTTTCGGCGTTTTAGGGGCTGGATCAGTCACCTCCAAGGGTGCTGGAATATTCAGCTCGCACATTTCAATAAGCGACTCCAGCCGTTTTTTTAACGACTCAGGCAGCCCGCAATGGCTGTACAGCAGTAGTTGATACTGCACCCGGGCCTTCTCAAAAAGACCAAAACCAAAATAGATATCACCGGCATTTTTACGCAACAAGGGAAAAACGCCGGTGTCAGCCGCATTAACCAGGTACATCAGTGAGATCATTGGACGACGACTGACGCCCGCTGAACATTGATACATTAAACTCTGCGTCAGTCGAATCAAAGCAACCAGAAAAGGTGAGTCCTGAACGGCCGGGTTCTGAAGGATCTGCACAAAAAACGTTCGTAGAATTGCATCTTTGTCGTGCTGTTTAAATACCCCTCCACGCATAGAATTAAATTGTCGTTTACCGACAAACTTGCTGCCTGACTCGGTCATCATCTTATTCACCTGTTCGTATCGGCAGTGAATATTGAGATCGCGAATATACCCTCTGCCACCAGCCCGGCGTGAAGCAACAATATCAGACCATTTGGTAAACACATTCATCTGGATCGACTCAGAAACATTGGACTGCTCCCGAAGCCACTGGTTATTGGTCACGGGCTCACCCGTGACCGTCGAGGCTATGTGCGCCATAAATACATCAGCCGGGGAGATCGACCTCAACTCTTTTAATCCTGTCAGATCGTTGAAATAAATCAATGCATCCTCCCGTTGTGCGGAGAACACCGTGACCAGGATAGCCACTTCACCGGATCGGTGTAGAAATGGCGACAGCAGCGACGGCAGGAAAAACGGTGAAAACAGGTAGCGATTGTCACTGTTCAAGGCCAGCTTGACCAGAAACCAGGCGGCTGGAAAAAATTCAGTTGCCTGAACCAGTTCGTACAACTCCTGAACTTGCTCTGCCTGGAGCGTACTGATCAGCTGCTCAGACATCTGCCGATAGAGATCCACACAGCGCACATACTGACTGAAAAAAGCCGCGTCTATATTAACCACTTCTTGCATCAGTTCCCTGTCTGAGAGAATGTCACAGGAAAATTGATGGGCAAGGAACAGGGAAAACAGAATATTGCACTTTCTACTATTGCTGGTCGTTGCCTTGGCCGCTTCTGAAAAATTTCTGAGAAATTCCGAAGCGTAAGCACGCATTTCAATGATGCTGAAAAAGGGATGGCAAAAGCCGAACGGTTTCAGAGCATCGGCAAATTGTTGCGCATTGCCGTTACCACTGACGTTTACACCAGAGACGAGCTGCCTGCTCTGTGTTGGCTGCAAATCCGGTTCTGCCAGCATGGCTATGGAGGTGCTGAGCTCCTTTTGCGCCATCTGCTGCAAGTCGTCGATGCCGCTCAGGCTGACAACATAGCGCCCCCAACGTTTGACAGTGCCTGGCTCATCCTGATGAACAAATACCGCCGCATTGCCACAACCTGATAACGACAAGGAATCCAATGTACTCTCCTTAATATACCGATGGGTTCACTCAGCCGTATACAGGCCATGCTCCCTTTATTTTTCAGCCAGAAACTGTTGCCAGGTGACCACCTTGCAATCGACCCGGACTGCGGCGCATGTAAGGCAGGCTGCGAGCGCATTGCAATCGACCCGGACGGCGCATGTAAGGCAGGCTGCGAGCGCATTGCCCGGGGTCAGTCGGTGCTTCACTGTCGGAATCCAATGAGTGATGATCAACGGCCCTGACCGACGGGGATGGCATTGCAGAGGTATTCTCAGGTCGGCATTCTGAGTCGCCGTCATTGCCGCTGCTGCGAGACAAGTATTCGCTTAAGCCATAGCCGAGCGACACACCAACCAAGTAACCTACTACAGGGCGTCCGAAACAAATACCGACAACCATACCCCCTGTAGCACCAAGGAACAGGGGATCAAGGTAATCCCAGTTAAGTATGCCAACAACATTTGTATTCATAATTCACCTCCTTTGATTTCATCGATTCCATTTTGATTCTTATCCATTAGAGCCAAAACCTTACCAATAGTTCCACACACAGACTGGTCAGGTGAGTCAGGAATTCATCGCGGGTCTGCCACAAAGCCTGCCCCCCCCTTATCCCTGCCTCGTGATTTTCCCTGATACCGTCCGCAACAAGTTTGCAGCTTTTCGAGTAGCGGGCAGCGTGCTGAAATAAGGAAGTTTCTTAAAAACAAGATCTGAATGCGCTGTAATTCCTTAATGTCTACTCTACGATTTTTTGGTGCCGAGAACGCTGGCATCATGCTCATTAATCAGACTTTTTATTTTTTCCAGTGACTGTGGGCAATCCAGGGCAATACCCGCAGAAAAAATTCCACTGCCCACCAGGTTGAAATTTTGCCCTGCCGGGCTTTCAAAGATGGTTAGCTGGTCGGAGAAATTGCCAACAATCAAGACCCGGAATTTTTCCAGCTCCTGGCATATCACCGGAGTATATAGCTCGGCAGAGCATTTATCGCTGACCAGACGAATTAATTGTCGGTTGTCGTCTGCATGACCAATATAATCGCATAAAACTGTGTTAATGGCTGGATCAGTAAGTTCATCGAGAAACGGCATTCCAGTTAGTTTATTGGTGCTTTGCCTGAGAGTATCCATCGCTCTTTTTAGCAAAAACTGGGCGGAAAGTATCAGGGTATTTGCCTCCTGGTAAAAGTATGATTGCCTTGGGAAACAGGGCTCACCACAAATCAGTCGGGCAAGATCCGGCCGGCCGCCGGAAGAATGGGACCAAGACACCTCGGTAACAGGTACCTGAGGTAATTTTTCCCATTGATAGAGCAAGGGAAAATCGTCTGCCTCCAGAGTGTCGCGGTCATCTTCCAGGAGGGTTCTGCTGATCGACTCAACCCGGAACAGGCGCTGGCATATTTTTTGAGCCATACCCTGGTGATCATAATTGAAGTGGATAATGGACTGCAGGCTTTGGACAGGAAGGACGGGAAAATCATCCGGACTCGTCAGGTAAAGTTGCCAGGCATACTGCGCCCACCGAGCGAATAAATGCTCCGCTGGCTTCTGATAGCCTCTTGCCCAATTGAGCATACAGTGGCTCCAGTCAATAATGGCTTTTTTTTCAGGGGGTGCAAGGGTGGAAAAATGGTCGATGGCGTGTCTGGCCGCCAGCAGATACTGTTCCGGCGCCCAAAAATAGGCAATGTCCAAAACGTCGACAGAGTAGCGATCTTTTGACGTTAAATAGAACACAGATTTTAACCCCCTACCAAAGGAGATATGACAGAATTTATTCCGGAACTCTTTCAGAACGGCATCCTTCATAAGGTCTCTGGCCTTTTGAGGTAATTCGCTGCGAGGGCGCCGATATTGCTGACACAAAGAGACAGCAAGCGATAAAATTCGCGCCCAACCAGAAGTAGTACCGGCGAAACCCTGTGCGCAAGGTGATTTTACCGACTGAGCTGGCGCTGATTGGTACATGCTGCCCCACTCAGGCTCTGATGAGTAAATGCTGGCGGATTCGCTGGTGCCCCCTGCATCAATCAGTCGCCACCCCCCTTTGCATTTGACCTCAATAAATTGGTGCTCGGCTGATGATACTATTCGGGCTTCAATGCCCCAGTAGAGACAGAGCATTTGAAACATAAACGCCCGGTGACGGCAGGTTCCCTGTTTCTCATCCATTAATCGTATGACCAGATTGAGGCCCGTCTCGATAAAATTCCGATCCCAGGAAAAGTGCATGAACCAGTCGGTCAGTGCCAGCAGTCGTTTGGGCAAGTTCCTTATCCCGGCTATTTGCCGCAACTCCCGGTAGCCTGAAGAGTGGGTCGGTTTGGACGAGAAAACCTCCTGATCCAGATAGACTTTTATTAGCGGAGGGCACCGCCCGGGGAGTGTTGCAATGGTATCGCCAGAGGTTAACGGCTCAAAGTAAGTCAGGTTCGGTTTGATGATAAAATCCACCGTCACCGGTTCGCTTATCCCGGAACGAAGAAAGTGTCGGCCTGTTTTTTGCTCCTGTGCCAGTTCCAGCTGCGCCTGCTCCGGGACGGTTTTCAGACCGGTCAACCGATCAGAAGGGGTCAACGATGGCAGCGGTTGCCACTCCCTGCCCGGTTGCAGTGTCATGCGACCGGGAGTTTCATCTGTTTGCAGAGAACTGCGCCAAGGGGATAAAAGATCGTTCCGAACGATGAGGTGTCTTGGCAACCGACTTCTTGCTAAACGCTGGTCAGTCGTCAGACAGACTGTGAACAGCTTCAGTCGATAATAGTTGGTCACCCACTCACTGGGGAAGTACCTGGTTATCTGAAATGCTTTAGAGGCACTCGGGCACTTGCCCATACTGAAAATCTGGGGTAATTCAGTCGTCTTACCTGCAAAAGATGGCTTTGCTGATGACTGCCCTGATCCCTTTGTTAATGACTGACCGGAAATACAGGGCAATTTTAGCGAATCTGGACAATTTTTCAGATAATATTCCCACGCCCACATCAAGTGACCACTCCATTGATCCACGGGGATTTTGCCCAGCTGATCGGCAACCCGGAGCATCTCCGGCAGCGTCAGTTCAAGGGGATAGTGTTTATAGCGTAAATGGTTATTAATAGTACTGGCGCACTCGCTCAGCCACCGACTCAACACGTCTGATACCCCAGTGGCCTCTAGCCTTAACCGATAGTCATCGAGGATATCGCTGATGACACAAACGCCGGTAAATCGACTGGCCAATGAGGGCGGAAATGCCGACCGCCCGGGATAGGTGGGCGGATTAATGGTACCAATCAATTTGAACCCCGCCTTGTGAGGCAGTGGCAGGCGATCATTGAGGAACTCTTCCAGTGGCCCGGTCGGGATAATATTGAGTTCGCTGACCACCAACACCTCACCCAGACGCCAGGCTCGGTTGAAGGCCTGCACAAACCGGGCAAACTGGTCTGGTGCCCCATTCAGGTGCTGATAGCTCTTGCCAGTCTGTTGTTGCCAGGTCCTCAGGGTCAGCAGTAGCAGCACATCCTTACCCCACCCGGCAGCCCCTTCGACCACCATGGTAACTCTGCCCGGCTCCTGCAGTTGCAGAAACTGCCAGCAGGTTTTGATGTATTCTCTGGCGGGGGTAGTATCAATAACTAATGGCTGCGGTTGCTTTTTGTTCATCTGTGACAACTGACTGAAAAACCGATCAAAAGCCTGCTGGTGCGGGTTCTGCAAGCTGCTGTCCAGCAGCCCGGACCGGCCCCAGTATGCCCTGAGCGCGGACCATTCCAGTCGCTTGTCCGGATCAATCCGACCACCCAGACTCTGCCGGCACGCGTCATCAGCCAGCGCGAATACCTCCTCCTCGCTGTTTGGAGGTGGTGCATCAGCAGCGACCAGCCTGAACCGGGCCATGATGTCTTTCAGATCCCTCGGCGTCAGCTCATAGTCTATGGATAGCAGTTTTTTGTACTCTGCCAGCACTGACAAGATGGTGTCCGCCGCGGTCGCCTTCCGTTCCATGGGCCAGATATCAGGCAGGAGTGGCCCAATGATGGCCTGCTTCAGGATGGACTGGGGAAGTGGCCGGTAATAGAGGCGCAGAACCCGACTTTTCAATTCAGGATCAAGGTTCCGATCCTGATAACTGTCCGGGTTACCGGTCAACAGAACCCGGTGGTTGTCGGTTAACCAGATCGTCTGGCCATTGACACAGAGCCGGGGAGGCGATTCCAGCAAACCGGCCAGTGGCGACAACAGTCCGCGCCGCACCAGGTTGGCTTCATTGATAATCAGCAGGCCTGGTCGCGAACTGTTGGCCCAGTCCGATAGCTGGCCGGGTACCGGGTGGGAGACCAGATGACCGAACCAGTTTTTTTTCAGGGCGACCGAACCGTACAGGTCTTCCCAGGTGGTGTCTGGCCCCAGAGTCAGATTTTTCACGGGTTGCTGGCCAAGCTGCGCGCTGAGGGCAGCAACAAGCCAGTTCATTGATGAGTGCTGCTGTTCGTGCAACGCATGCCCGGTGGCTACGGCCAGACAGGATTTACCGCTGCCGGCCGGACCATTGAGTTCAATCACCTTATGCTGTTTAAGCATGGCAGTGAGCTGTGCAAGCCGCTTGGCCTGTTGCAATTCATGGCCCCGGCTGGCCTTAAGCCAGTCTGTCGTCAGTCTCTGCAACTGTTCAGGGCAGTGCTGAAACCGCTGTTGCAGATGCCGCTGAAGCTGCGGCGCGGGATCAGACGGATGGCACTGGGCAATGGCGGACAGCTGATGATTCAGGACCGTGGCGTGCTGATGCACCGGGATACCGTGATCAATGCCAACCAGTAGGGCATCGTAAAGCAGACGCCAGCGGTTGCCATGATAGGAATGGATGTTGTCCAATACCGGCAAATCATCTGCATCCACCATCTCTTCCGGTAACGTTGATTGGATAATGGCAGCCATTTTCGCTACCGAGCTGGCCTCGGGCAGGCCAAAAGTAGCGGGCAGGTAGTCGCCCAAAGCCGGTGCCATATAACGGGCTAACGGCCAGAAATTATCAACCAGGTCATCTTGCTGCCTGGGGGCCGGTAGGGTTTTCAGGAGGTCAGCAATGCCATCACGGTCGACCCCGGCCTCAGGATCGGGAAATAGAGCACTGATCTGAGCTTTGACAAAACTGTATACCGTTACATCACCTCGCACGGGATGAGCCAGTAACTTGTTCAGAGCCTTACGCCAATGGAAGGGCGCCGGAGTCTCACAATGGTCAAGACGCTGCTCAATGTGCAGCTGAGTCTCCAGCAGTGTCAGAAACTCAGACAGAGTCTGAACCGGTATTACCGGATAGCTTTTGTCAGAACTCCGGGGCAATGTCCGGATACTGTGCAAAAGGAGATTTAGCGGCCCGGCTGCATCGGGATAGCGGGCCTTGACTGACCCAACACACCTTGTTGAGCCTCGCCCTCCGGGATCCTGCTGCTGCCAACGGGTCAACCACGGACCCCGGGCAGGTAGGTGATCACTGGGCCAGACAATGTGGACCCGGCAATTGGGCAGAGCAATTTTCTGACCGTAAATCCAGAGATAGGGTTCAGGTGCCAATAGTGACTCCAAATGCCCTGCCAGAACCGGGGCATGCGCCAGCCCGGTCAGCGCCACCGCCTCCCCCGCAAGGAGCTTTGTCAGTAAGGGGGATTTATTGAGCAGAAAGCTCACCTGTCCCGACAGCTTCAACTGGTTAGTAAACCAAAGCTCTTCCCACTGCTGCCCTGTGGCCAGATAATACCGCCCGTTCGTGGGGACATCAGCAGCCTCCCGGTCATGAAGTCTGACAACGCTGTCACCTGCAGGCTCCTGCAGCGTACCAGTCACCAGTGTGGGGGAAACGGGTAGCAATTCCGTCCGCTGCTTCAGGATCAGCCATTGGTGATCGGTCAGCTCACCGGTAATGAGCAGCTGGTCAAATTCGCTGGCCATTTTCTCAAAGGTATCGACCTGTTGCAGGGTATTCTCCCGGGCTGACAGGTCACAGAAAACAGCCTCAAAATTATGGGTGTTGATAACCCCACAGGTTTTATCGGATTTAACCTGTGTGTTGTTTATTTGCTGTCGGAATGCATCAATTTCCTCTGTGGGAGTACAATATTGCTCCAGCTTCAGCGTTGGTGGTAGCTTTACCCGTTGACCGTTGGCTATGAAGTAGCCTTGTTCAAGAACGTCAAACAACCGTTGCCAAAGTGGGCTCCGTGGATCAGGCGGGTCCACCAGACAGATGGTCACGGGATCTGGCTGCTGGCTGATAACCCCTGCACGGAAATACTGTTTGCCATCACGGTCAATCGCCAGGTTACCAAACAGGGTGGCAAAGACATCCTGACCAGGACATTGAATCAGCAAGGTCCCAGACTCTGGAGGCTGCCTGCGACGCCTTACCGGCTCAAAAATGACCATATTTTGAGGATGAATGAAGTTCCACTCGGTTGAAGAAGGGCTATTCAGGGCAAACACCCGACGCCAGAAATCCGGCCCGGGAGCGTCAAACTGGCGAATCAAATTACTTCTGGCCACTACAACCCGGCTGACCGTACTACTGATCAGCTTGCCATCGAGCCGGGGCGGATTTTCAAACAGCTCATTCAATGAGGCGAGCTGCCTGGGTTTGAGACTGTCACAATCGAAAATCAGAGTGATGGG
>JAQFVO010000450.1 GCA_027942505.1 Endozoicomonas sp.
CGACAACGGTAGCGATAACCGTAGGGCGGGGAAAGCAGCGGGCTGGCCATCTGCTGCGGTGCAACTGAGGCAAAACGGCGCAGCTGGTCCAGAACAATCTGTTCCTTGCTGGTCAATTGTCCCTCATGGGACCAGTATTGCAACGAGCAGCCACCACACTGATCAAAGTAGCGGCAGGCAGGCTAGCAACGCTCTGGGGATGGCGCTAACACTTGCACGACCTGGGTATTCATAAAACGACGTTTGTCTTCCAGTACCCGAACCCGAACGGTTTCACCCGGCAGTGCACCAGCGACAAACAGCGTCTTACCCTTGTGGCGGGCAATTCCCCGTCCATCGTGTGAGAGTCCATCTACAATTACATCGTCGTTCAAAGAGAGCGCAGCGCCAGCAGTGCGTTTAAATCCCATAGTGTACTTCCATCAAATAGTCAGCGTTCGAGCACAACAAAAGCCAGAGCATTATCCTGCTCGTCGGAAAGGCTAATATGCAGATGCCGAACGTTATTTTTCTGCTGCAATTTTAGTCCGTAGTCGTGTAAACGCAGCCGGGGTGCACCTGACGCGTCGTTAAACACTTCGATATGCTGAAATGAGAGTTTACCAATACCGGTACCAAACGCTTTAGCCACCGCCTCTTTGGCGGCAAACCGTTTTGCCAGCCATGATGGCGGGCATGAACGCTGCTGAAACTGCGCCAACTCATCACTAGTCAGCACCCGGCGGGCAAATGCAGCGCCGTATCGATCCAGGGCGGCGGCTATTCGCGCAATACGGACAATATCGGTACCAATGCCGACAATCACTTAAAACGCCTTCCCGGATGTGGCCAGCATGAGCGCTTTCATCTCCCGAACAGCCGGTTGCAGGCCGGTGAACAAGGCTCTGGCAACAATGGCGTGGCCAATATTCAACTCATTAATGCCAGCGATCATGGCCACTGGCTCAACATTCTGATAGTTGAGGCCGTGGCCAGCGTTAACCGTCAGCCCCAGCTCCCGGGCAAAGGCAACGCTGCGGCGCAGGCGTTCCAGCTCCAGTGCCATGGCCTCGGGGGTGGCGGCATCGGCGTAGGCGCCGGTATGAAGCTCAACAACTGGTGCACCAGCCTGCACGGCGGCGGTGATCTGATCCAGCTCCGGGTCAATAAATAACGAGACTTCGATACCTGCACGGCCAAGACGCTCACAGGCAGGGGCAACACTGGCCATCAACCCCTGGACATCCAGACCACCTTCAGTGGTCACTTCCTGACGACGCTCCGGCACCAGACAGATGTGTTCGGGATGGACCTGTTCGGCAATGAGCAGCATCTCTTCGGTCACGGCGATCTCAAGATTCATGCGCGTTTGCAGCACGTCCCGTATCCGCCTTACGTCGTGATCCTGAATATGGCGACGATCTTCGCGCAGATGCAAAGTGATACCGTCGGCACCCGCTTGTTCAGCCTCAATGGCAGCCTGCACCGGGTCAGGGTAACGAATCCCGCGCGCCTGCCTGACGGTGGCGATATGATCGATATTAACACCCAGCAATATACGCTGATGAGGAACCATAAATTCTCTCTTGATATTGTTGAGGACGGCTCTGAAAGTCGGTAATGGCACTGTCAGGGTACTGCCGTGAGAAGCGTCATTTTCTACTAATGATCCGCCCCCTGACAAGCTCAGCCCGGTTTTTTCCTGGCAAACAGCATGCGGCTTTGCAGCGGTCGCTCACCTATCAGGGTCGCCATAGCCTGGCGGAGCAGTTTTTTAAAGCCAGGATAGTAGTCAGGGTTGGTGAAATCCCGCTCGGCAAGCGCCCTGAGCAGCTCGGCCGAATAGCAGAGCTGCCCGGGGCGCTGACTGTCTGTGACCTGAATAAGGCCGCGCCCGGGAACAAACCGATACCGCGCACCGTCTTGCAGGTCGTTGCCATTGACGGCTTCCCAAGCCAGGGGTGGAGCGTAGCCACACAGCTCCAGCAAGTCCAGCTCAAAGGAGCGCAGCAGTGGCTCAAGCGGGGTGTCCTGTTGCAGCTCACTAAGCGTGGCCTGGTATAACTCTGTCACCCCCTCCACCAACTGCCCGGGGAGGATGGAGCGCAGCAGCAGTTCGTTGACGTAGAATCCGCAGTAAAGGCGCTCGCCGGTCAAAAAGACATGCTGGTCCAGCTCAAGGTCGGTCAGGGTTTTTAACTCACCCCGACCTCGCCAGCAGACCTGCAGCTGGTGAAAAGACTGCAACGATGGGCCGTACCGGGAGCGCGACTGGCGCACACCCTGTGCCACCATTGCAACTATCCCATGCCCTTCCACCAGAAAACGGGCGATCACCGAGCGTTCTTTATAGGGGCGTCGGTGCAGCAGCCAGGCTTTGTGAAAGTCGGGGGCGTTCACAGGTTATGGTCATAACCAAGGCTTTTCAGGGCGCGCTCGTCATCAGACCAGCCTGCCTTGACCTTGACCCAGAGATTGAGCATGACTTTGGCATCGAACAACTGTTCCATGTCCTTGCGTGCGTCCTGACCGATCTTTTTTAACCGGGCGCCGCGTTCGCCAATAACGATGGCCTTCTGGCCAGAGCGCTCCACCAGGATCAGGGCGCTGATTGTCAGCAGCGGTCCTTTCGGGCGCATCTCGTGTTTGAACTCTTCGATCTCCACGGCGACTTCGTAAGGCAGTTCGTCACCGAGCTGGCGCATTACTTTCTCGCGCACCAGTTCCGCAGCCAGAAAGCGTGAGCTGCGATCGGTCAGTTGATCTTCCGGAAAGTGGTGTACACCCTCAGGAATGAGCTGGTTGATCAGCTCGTCGAGTTGTTTCAGGTTGTGACCCTGTTGGGCCGAGATGGGGACCACGGCATGAAAAGCCATCTTTGCCGACAGCATCTCCAGGTGTGGAATCAGTTGGCCTTTGTCCTGAATTTTATCCACCTTGTTGACGGCCAGGATAACCGGACAGCGGGCACCTTGTACTTTATCCAGGACCATCTGGTCTTCTTCGCTCCAGACCAGACGGTCAACCACAAAGACTATGGCATCGATCCCGTCCAGGGCACTGCTGGCTGCTTTGTTCATATAGCGATTGATGGCTTTTTTCTGCACCTTGTGCATGCCCGGGGTGTCTACGTACACCGTCTGCACACCCTGCTCTGTCTTGATGCCCAGCACCTGGTGGCGGGTAGTCTGGGGACGACGGGAGGTAATGGACAGTTTCTGGCCAAGCAGATGATTCAACAGGGTTGATTTGCCCACATTGGGTCGGCCGACAATGGCCACATAGCCGCAACGACCGGTTGCCGTCGGGGGAAGATTTACATCGGATGTCATCGGTTTTGCTCTCACTGCGTACAGGCACGCTTAATGGTCAACGCCCAGCATTTTCAGGGCATAGCGGGCCGCCTGCTGCTCTGCACCACGACGACTGGAACCCTCACCGGTGGCAGGCTGAGCCAGGCACTCAATGGTACAAATTACTGAGAAGTGCTGTTCATGAGCCTCACCCTGAATATCGCTGACCTGGTACTTGGGCAGCGACTGTTGCCGGGCCTGCAAATACTCCTGCAGGCGGGTTTTCGGATCTTTGTTTTGCTCGTCACCGGTAGTTAACTGCTCAAGACGGCTGGCAAACCAGCTGCGAATACGCTCGTGGCAGACAGCCATACCGGCATCAAGATAGATGGCACCGATAATCGCTTCAACAGCGTCAGCGAGGATGGACTCACGGCGGAAACCACCGCTTTTCAACTCACCAGAGCCAAGCCGGAGAAAATCCCCCAGCTCCATCTCCCGCCCCAGCTCAGCCAGAGTAGCGCCGCGCACCATACGGGCACGCAGACGGCTGAGCTGGCCTTCGCGGGCGTCGGCAAAGCGTTCATAGAGTGCCTGGGCAATGACGAAATTGACGATGGAGTCGCCAAGAAACTCCAGACGTTCATTGTTGCGGCTGCCGAAACTGCGGTGGGTCAGCGCCAGCTGCAGCAGTTTCGGATCGGAAAATTCATACCCGAGCTTTCTTTGCAGCCGGGCAAGTTGACAGGTTTTCACTAAATACCAGCATTCCAGTTATGTCCAAACGTCATTACCAGCTCAACGTTGTGGAAAAATTTGATTCGTCGCTCATAGTCGATCTCTACCATCACCACGCCGTTGTAACGGCTGACGGAGATGGCATCGTCATCAAGAACGATGTTGCTGCGGGCCAGTCCCTGCTCAATCCAGCCGCGCACCTCGGCCACCGTCGCGGTGTCAGAGCCGACCCGGTCAGACAGCGAGCTAACCACGTCCTGTACAGCCCAGTCGTCTGTATAGTGTGGCGCCATCCTGACTGCAAACGTTAACAGCACACTTATAATCAGCAAGTTAATCAACCAGCCCACAATGCTGATGCCCTGCTGTCGTTTTTTCATACCACGCATACTGTTCCCTCCCTGGAAACGTTGTCAGAAATTACTTGATCACACCATTATTCTTGAATCCGGGTAGCTGTGTCCAGCCGGGCCAGTGCATCCAGATATAGACCGCTTTGCCAACGATATTCTCTTCCGGTACAAACCCCCAATAGCGGCTGTCATTGCTGCGGTCGCGGTTGTCACCCATAACGAAGTACATGCCCTCAGGCACCACCCATTCGCCTTCTGCCCGGTAGTCCCGACTGTACAGCTCCTTGCGTACCTGGTAAAGCTTGTCTCCTGCCCCCTCGTTGTACAGACGGTAGGCGGACTGACCATCGTTGAGCTGGGCTACAAACTCTTCCGGCACTGTCTTGCCGTTCACGCTCAGCTGCTTGTCCATGTAGCGAATCACATCACCAGGCAGGCCAATCACCCGCTTGATAAAGTTGATGTGCTCCTGACCAGGCTGTTTGAACACCATAACATCGCCGCGCTCCGGCTCACCCACCTCAAGAATTTTGGTGCCCGTCACTGGCAGGCGCAAGCCGTAGTCGTACTTGTTCACCAGGATGAAATCACCAATCTCCAGCGTCGGGATCATAGAACCCGAGGGAATCTGAAATGGCTCAAACAAAAATGAGCGGATGACCAGCACAAACAGCAGCACCGGAAAAATCGACTTGGACGTTTCAACGATGGCTGGCTCTTTTGCCGCTTTGGCCGCCGCTGCATCGTCTGCAGTGCCGGCAAGACGTGCGACTGCTGCCTTGCGCCCGGGCAACAGAAACAGACGGTCAATCAGGGCAATAATGCCGGTGATAAATACCGAAAGCACCAATAGCAGCGGAAAATTAAAATCCATGGCTGTGTTCCTGAAACCTGTTTTATTACTTGTCGACCTTCAAAACGGCCAGGAAGGCTTCTTGTGGAATCTCCACACGCCCGACCTGCTTCATCCGTTTCTTACCGGCTTTCTGTTTTTCCAGCAACTTACGCTTACGACTTACGTCACCGCCATAACATTTGGCGGTGACGTTCTTTCTCAGCGCCTTCACCGTCGTCCTGGCGATGATCTGACCACCTATCGCAGCCTGAATGGCCACATCGAACATCTGGCGATGAATGATCTCTTTCATCTTCTCGGTCAGCACGCGGCCGCGGGAAACAGAGTGATCCTTATGGACAATAACGGCCAATGCATCAACTTTTTCACCGTTAATTAAAATATCCACCCGTACCATCCTGGCTGCCTCAAAGCGATCAAACGAGTAATCGAGCGATGCAAACCCCCTGCTGACTGACTTCAACCGGTCAAAGAAGTCCAATACCACCTCATTCATGGGAATATCGTAGGTCAGGGCAACCTGACCACCTGTAAACTGCATATCTTTTTGCACGCCACGTTTGTCAACACACAGCGAGATAACATTTCCAAGGTACTCCTGCGGCACCAGAATATTAGCCCTGGCGATGGGCTCACGGATTTCGTTAATGCCCGCCGGGTCAGGCAACCGGGAAGGGTTGTCAACTTCCACGACAGTACCGTTTTTCATATGGCATTCGTAGATAACCGTCGGTGCCGTGGTGATCAGGTCAAGATCGTACTCGCGCTCCAGCCGCTCCTGAATAATCTCCATGTGCAGCATGCCCAAAAAGCCACAGCGGAAACCAAAGCCCAAGGCGTCACTGCTCTCTGGCTCATAAAACAGCGAGGCATCGTTCAGGCTCAGCTTTTCCAGGGCGTCACGGAAGTCTTCAAAGTCATCTGCGCTGACTGGGAACAGTCCAGCATAGACCTGTGGCTTGACGTGTTTAAATCCGGGCAGCGGCTCAACGTCCTGGGTTTTCAGATGGGTCAGCGTGTCGCCGACAGGCGCCCCGTGAATATCCTTGATGCCGGCCACCACGTAGCCCACTTCACCTGCCTTGAGGATGCTGGTTGGAGTACGCTTGGGGGTGAATATGCCGACATTATCCACCACATAGGATTGCCTGGTGGATTTGACGACAATCTTTTCACCTTTTTTCAAGGTGCCATTTTTCACCCGCACCAGCGAGACAACGCCGAGATAGTTATCGAACCATGAATCGATGATCAACGCCTGCAAGGGGGCATCCACCTCGCCTTCCGGTGCCGGAATGGTGGCTACCAGTCGTTCCAGAACATCTTCAATGCCCAGACCACTCTTGGCCGAACAACGCACTGCATCAGTGGCATCAATACCGATAATCTCCTCAATTTCCTGGGAGACACGATCCGGCTCGGCCTGAGGCAGATCCATCTTGTTCAGCACGGGCATCACTTCAAGACCCTGCTCAATAGCGGTGTAGCAGTTGGCCACTGACTGCGCTTCAACCCCCTGGGCTGCGTCTACCACCAGCAGAGCGCCTTCACAGGCCGCCAGCGAACGGGACACCTCGTAGGAGAAATCAACGTGCCCGGGAGTATCGATAAAATTGAGCTGATAGGTGGTGCCGTCTTTGGCGTGGTAGTCCAATGTTACGCTCTGGGCCTTGATGGTGATTCCACGCTCGCGCTCCAGCTCCATGGAATCCAGCACCTGGGCCTGCATTTCACGGTCACTCAGACCACCACAGGTTTGAATAAAACGATCTGCCAGGGTTGATTTGCCGTGGTCGATATGGGCAATGATGGAAAAATTCCTGATTCGACGAAGGTCACTCACGTTAGCATCACTATAAATCGTACTACTAAAAAAATGTCCCCGCATAAGCGGGGACCGTCTTGGCCTGCAGATCAAACCAACTTCAGATGGCATGGGTGTAACTTGTAAACGACTCCATTAATGTCTTACAAGTGCCTGATCTGCTGCAATTAATTGCGACCTATTCTATATCATGTCGGCACAGTACTCCATTACCACCTATGCAGGCAAATGGTTACTCCGGCAGACGGAAGGTAATGTAGCCCGTGTTACCGCCACGAATGACTCGCATGGCAATCGAGCGACCTTTGGGCAACTTGGCAACGACCTTGTTGAAATCAGCCACAGACGTCATTCGACGGTTATTCAGGTCGGTAATCACATCACCCTGGCGCAAACCAATTGAGCGTCCGGCACCGCGATGGACACCAATAACGACCAATCCCTCAACGTCCTGGTCAAGACGCAGTTTACCGCGGTAGTTGTCATCAAGCAGCGCAACTTTTACGCCCAGCGGGTTCTTGTCATCGATCGAACCGGGGCCGCCTCTGTCTGCGACTGAGCCCTCATCCGGCAGCTGACCGACCACGACATCGACGGTCACCCGCTTGCCGTCACGAATATACTCCACTGTTGCCTTTTCACCTGGGGTTTCGACCCCAACCGACATGGGCAACACGCCAGAGCTATCAATCACTTTCTGATTGAATCGGGTTATGATGTCACCGGGGAGCAGCTTGGCCTTATCCGCCGGGCCACCGGGAACCAGGGCACTGATCAGGGCACCCATCGGTTTCTTCAGGCCAAATGACTCGGCAAGATCCCGGTCAACATCCTGGATTGCCACCCCAAGCCAGCCCCGGGTCACATAACCTTTCTCTTTCAGCTGCTCGACAGCCCAGGAGACGTGTTCCACCGGTATGGCAAACGATAACCCCATAAACCCACCGGAACGGGTGAAGATCTGGGAGTTAATCCCAATCACTTCACCCTCCATATTCAGCAGCGGACCACCGGAATTACCCGGGTTGATAGGAACATCCGTCTGAATAAAAGGCACATAGGAGTCGCTTGGCAGGCTTCGGTTCAGGGCACTGACAATACCCTTGGTGATGGAGTACTCAAAATTGAACGGTGAGCCGATGGCTGCCACCCATTGACCAGGTTCAACGTTCTGCGTGTCGGCCAGTTTGACCACTGGCAATGGGCGATCACTCTCAATCTTTAACAGCGCCAGGTCGGAACGCTTGTCAGCACCGATCACTTTGGCCGGCAATTCACTGCGATCATAGAGCCTGACAATGATCTTGTCGGCACCATCAACGACGTGGTTATTGGTCAGAATATAACCATCTTTAGAGATGATAAAACCAGAGCCGAGAGACATTGGCCTAACACGACCACCGTCGTTTTCGGGTAAGGGAATACCAAAATAGCGACGAAATATCTCTGGCAGTTCCTCACCACCCGGACCGTATATTTGCTGCCTGCCCTGGGGCTTTGACAATGTACTGATATTGACAACGGCGGGAGAAGCCTGCTTGAACAGCTCAGAAAAGTTGGGCAATCCCGCTGCATCGGCTGCCGTCACACAGAACAGAAGCAGGGATAGTCCGACGCTACAAAAAGACTTTTTGCCAAGAAAAAGTACCCTACTCATAATCACTCCTCTTTTTGATCATTAGTAGATGAGAAGACGTTTTCAGGCGGTAATACACTTACCACTTCTATACGACACATATCAGCAGATCTCTTGCTGACCAGGTGCGCCACAACAAAACCACCAAACAGCAGTAGCGCTGCCACCAGGAAAAGCAGCCAGTCAGCAGCACCAGCGAGCGACAACAGCCAAATGCCGGCCATCATCAACAAAAGGGGAACAAGATAGATCAGAAAAGAGGCTTTCAGTAATGAACTTTCTGCCATACCGACGACAACCAGGTCTCCCTTGTGCAACACACGAGCGCTGGAGACCTTGATGTATGAAAGGGATGGATCGGCCTGGCGGTATCGCTCAGCGAGGTGTTGACCACAACCGCTTTTGCCAGCGCACGATGAACAAGCGGACCGTCGGAGCGTTTCTATCCAGACACCATCGCGCTCAACAGCGACCACTCGCCCCTGCTCTTTTACCATATTCCTGCCAACCTGATATTCATTGGTAGGGGAATAATAAAAGAAAAACAGGCCTGTTCGTCCAGAAATCTTACTTGATCATTACATCAAGAGGCTGTCTTTACGGGACGAACAGAGACGGCCACACGCTCAGCAGTGCCAAGAGGAATATCCCCCATCACCGTGACGTGGAAGTACTGGTCACCTTCACGGTATATTTTTGCCACGGCAGAGAGCGCACCGATTTTTTCTGACGCTTGACTGAGCAGACCGGTTTCATCGGGCTCCACAAAGACAGTAAAGCTGGCAACCCCATCGGAGAAGGTCAGAGCGTCAACCGCGTGTTCGCTGACCGGTGATGACCGAACAGCCCTGCTGTGCAATTCAAACCCCTCGGGCAACCAGCCTGCTTCCCAGGACATCGGGGCCTGCGCAGGGTTTGACTGATTATTGACAACAACGTTTGAATCAACTTCGTTCGGACGCTGCTCAAGGTGGGACTGAGCATCATCGGATAAGGGCCCAATATCCAGGGAAGTGAACTGCAGGCGCTCAATAATCATACCCTGAGAGTCAATCAGTTCCGATTTGAGTAGCAACGATGACTGCCGATCAAGCCAGAGCTGATAACCGTGACGAAACTTGTCCTTCGGTACAACCACCAGAAGATAAGTCTCCCGCCCGGCAACGCGATCAATGCCGACAATCCTTAAATCGTAATGGTCGCCCGAAACCCCTGACTGGAACCGATCCAACATTGGTACGAGTGGACCGTGCTGGAGCTGGGTAACACCACCGTTGTGGTGAGAGAGAAACAACTCGTTGCCAGCGCGAATAACTTCCCGGGGGGCACCATCCAAATAGAGAATACGTTCACTTTGGGGCCGGCTCTGTTCGGCAGCCCGGTGTATGACACTGAGCGTTTCCAGATGCCCACCCTGCTGGTAAACAAACTCACCCTGATAACTGAGGCTCTGGGCCGAGTCGGACATCTTTGCCAACAGGCTCTGCGCATCTTGCGTGTTCGCTGCTGACATTGCGCTGCTGGCCAACAGGCTGAGAACCAGCACTTTTCCGGTAATCCATTGCATTGGTTTCATACGCTTACTGGTTATCAAAACTGGTCAATCGAGCAAACGACAAAGTACTTTGAGCGCCCCCAACGGCAGACAGCTCAGCATGCTGGAGAGCATATGCCCGAAAACGTTCCCGGGTTGCCTGATTAGCCAGCTTTTGGGCGTGGGCCAACTGCTCAGAGGAAACATTGCCCCGGGACTCGGGGTTGTTGCCGGCACGAAGACTGGCGGCGCCGTAGTCATTCAGTCCCGATTGGGCAAGCTGGACAGGCTGGGTCAACACGGTTGGTTCATGCACGGCTAATAGCGGTACATCCTGGGTCAGATTGCTGGTACGTACACCGATAATGACTGCTGCAGCGACAGAGGCAGCCACCGCCACTTTGCCCAGCGACGACCATAAGCGCTGGGCAAAATTACCGTTCGGGAGATCTGCAGCAGGATCAGTGATTTCTGATGAATCGACCGACGGCTGCGCAGGAGCTTCATCCTGCTCAATAGCGGCCATGACGCCAGCGGAGATATCGACACCGGCAAATTTGTTGGTCTTACCGCGCACAGCATCACCAATTAGCTGATAACGCCCGGCCAGATCACGCAAAGAGTCGTCGTTGCTGATGCCGTCCAGCACACGACGCAACTCCAGTTCACTGGCCTGTCCATCCAGAGATACCGACAACGACTCCTTCAATCGCTCCCTGGCGCTGTTTGGAGAACCCTTTTCACTCATAGCGAAACCCCTGGTGATCACTTAAACGACAAGTGATATACATAATGTTGGCTCAATTGCGTCCCAGTAACGGTCTGATCTCACGGTCGATAGCCTCTCGCGCCCGGAATATCCTGGAACGGACCGTACCCACCGGACAATCCATAACATCAGCGATCTCTTCATAGCTCAAACCGTCAAACTCCCTGAGCATCACTGCCGTACGTAACTCATCGGGCAGCCGCTGGATAACATCGTGAATGACCTGTTCGATTTCATCACAATAAAGGTTGCGCTCGGGGGTGTCGACCACCCTCAGGGTGGTTGCCGTCTCAAGAAAATCTGCATCGTGCACGTCAATATCGGACTCCGGCAGCCGGCGACCCTTTGATACCAGATGGTTTTTAGCCGTATTGACCGCGATGCGATAAAGCCAGGTATAAAAAGAGCTGTCGCCGCGAAATTTATCCAACGCACGAAAGGCTTTGATAAAAGCCTCCTGCGTGACGTCCTGAACCTCCTGAAAGTCACTGATGTACCCGCCGACAAGGCCCAGTATACGGTGCTGATACTTGATAACCAGCACATCGTAGGCTCTTTTGTCACCCTGCTTTACACGATCAACTAGCTGCTGATCCGAGTCTGGACTATCGACCATTCAGGCATCTCCGGCCGGGACAGGCAGGAGCGCCCGAAAAAGTACGTTCGTGCAACAAATAATCTGATTCAGTCACGCGTCTTTTGACCATCAAAATGAAAAAAAGTTCCTGAAATTTTCAATTTTTACTTTTTGAGCATCAATCCACTGCAACCCAGTGCATCCGGGTTCTGTCGTTCTATTTGAAAACTACCATGTTAACGCTATGCATCACCTTTCGCCATCTGACCACCTCATGACCCAAACCGGTAACCTGTTACGTATTGCGATTCGGTTGACGGTGCCACTGCCTGTAACGATTTGCCACTGCAATTAACAGCTAACATCGACCTGAAAAAACACTGCTTTAGCCCCGATGTCTGATGACAGTGCACAGGTTCAACTGCGACCGGACACCTGCTCTGGCGAGCGGCTGTTAATGACAGTTCAACAGGCTAGCACATTAATCCATATTACAATCATTTTCTTATCAATAACGACTGGCGATCTCGTCCAGCTGATTTCAGGGGAAGTCCTATGCAACAGCGACTTAGCTACGATGTGGTCATTATTGGCTCCGGCGCCGCTGGCTTGACCACAGCCCTGCGCCTGCCTGCCACGGTTCGCATCGCCCTGATCAGCAAGGGTTCACCGGATGCCGGAGCTACCTGCTGGGCACAGGGCGGCGTGGCGGCTGTTCTGGATAGCAATGACCATGTTGATCAGCATGTGCAGGATACTCTGGCCGCCGGTGGTGGACTGTCTGATGCATCGGTTGCCCGGCATATAGTCAGCCATGGTCGTGAAAGTATCGACTGGCTGATTAGTCAGGGCGTACCCTTCACCACTGACGGTCAAGCTACAGGCTACCACCTCACCCGGGAGGGAGGACACAGCACCCGGCGCATCATCCACGTTGCTGATGCCACTGGCAAAGCCATCTCGGACACGCTGCTGGCACAGGTTGCCAGTAAGGCCAATATTGACCTGTTTACTCACTGTCAGGCCATCGATCTGTTGACCAGCGACGACGGCACGCGCTGCATTGGCATCTGCGTGTTTGACTTGCAGCAGGAGCAGACCCGGATATTCAGCAGCTACTGTACTGTCCTTGCCTGTGGCGGGGCCAGCGGCGCCTATCTTTTTACCAGCAACAGCGATGGCGCGTCTGGTGACGGCATTGCCATGGCCTGGAGGTCGGGTTGCCGGGTGGCTAACCTGGAGTTCAATCAGTTTCATCCCACCTGCCTTTACCATCCCGATTCCCGATCAATGCTGATTTCCGAGGCACTCAGGGGCGAAGGTGGTCTGCTCAAACGTCCCGATGGCAGCTGTTTTATGCCCGGGTATGACCCCCACGCGGAACTGGCACCGCGCGACATTGTTGCCCGGGCTATGGACCGGGAGATGAAACAACTGGGCGCACCATGCCTCTATCTGGATATCAGCCACAAACCGGCGGCCTTCATCCGCACACACTTTCCGACCATATATCAGCGCTGTTTGAGCTGCGGTATCAACATCACTACAGAGCCTATTCCTGTGGTGCCGGCGGCCCATTACACCTGCGGCGGCATCGTCGTAGATCAGCATGGGCAAACCGATATCCGTGGGCTGTTTGCCGTTGGCGAGTGCAGCTTTACCGGGCTGCACGGGGCTAACCGACTGGCCAGTAACTCCCTGCTGGAGTGCTTTGTCCTGGCCCGCAGCTGCGCTAACCGGATTGGTAATCAATTGTCCCCTGCCCCTGATTTGCCATCACCGCCAGAGTGGCAGCCAAGCCATCAGACGCAGTGCGGTGACGATGGCGTCTTCACTCAGAATCTAAAAAACCTACGTCGTTTAATGTGGGACAACGTCGGCATCGTGCGCACCACTTCAGGGCTGCAAAAGGCGATGTCCCGGGTCAGATTGCTGCAAGCAGCAAGCCAGCGGCTTTACCGGGACTGCACCATCAGCAAAAACCTGCTTGAACTGCGCAATCTTACCCTGGTATCGGAACTGATTGTCCGCTGTGCCATGGCCAGGAAAGAGTCTCGCGGACTGCACTATTCGCTGAACTATCCCGCTCTCGGTGCAGTGGCAAAAAACACTATTCTGACTCCTGGCCAAAGAGCGTGGCGGACTCAAGCAGCAATCTGAGCCGAAAGGCATGCAGCTGAACGGGGTCAGCGCTATCGGGAAAGAGTATCAGCCAGAGGGGGCGGCGCTGGTTTTCAATACGTAGCCGGAAGCTGATCAGCGTGGCTGTAACCATCGCCTCACCCTCAGGCCAGGCACGAAACCAGCGTGTACCAAGCCTGACCCGCCACTCATCATCCAGCAGGCGGACGGCACTGATACTCAATGGGTGTGTACGGGCAATAAATCGTCGGTAATAACGGTGGCCATGGATAACCACCAGCGCCGACAAGACCAGTTTGAAAAAAAGCACAATGCAGCACAGCCACAACGCCAGCACTGCCGCACCATGGCTCAATGCAGCCACTCCCAGGTGGTAGCGAGAGTGCTGCAAATAAACTTCACATAGGCTCGCCCTTGTAGCGCCCACGCTCCAGTACCTTATCAACCATGGCGCTGAGCTGGCGGTCCTCAGGCCTGGCATCGCTCATAAACCAGCTGAACAGATCCGGGTCTTCGCAGGCCAGCAGGCGAATGTAAGTCTGCTGTTCTGCCTCGCTCAAATTGACCAGCGCTTCACGGGTAAATGGCTCCAGCAACACGTCAAGTTCCAGCATGCCCCGACGACTGCGCCACTGCAGTGCTTTTAATTCATCGTTATCCAGCATCTAACAATAACTCCAACAGTTAATTTCGCCACAGATTATAACTTTAAATCTGCGCAGGGAATCCTCTATCATGCTTTCGTTTGTTTCACTCCCAACAAGGTAATCAGATGCTCACCGACTGGAAGACTTATTTATCAACTCAGGGTGTTGTTTTCAATGACGGGCAGTTGACGGGATTCTCCCAGACACCGACACAACTGAATGCCAATACCGTCAGCGTGTTGTCAAAACGGGCCCTGGTCAGTGTTGCAGGCACTGATCGGCAGAAGTTTTTGCAAGGGCAGATTTCAACCAATATGTTGCAGCTGGGCGAACTGCATCACGCCACCGGTGTCGCCTGCTCGCCCAAAGGCCGGATGTACACTTCATTCAGGGTGTTAAATACCGGCGAGCGTTATCTGCTGGCCATGAACTCAACGCTAACTGAGACAACCGTTGAGACGCTGAACAAATACGCCGTTTTTTTCCCAGTCTCACCGTGCAACCCGACTACCTGATCCTGGGGCTGTCCGGCAATACGATCAAGACTGAGTTGAACAGCGTATTTCAGGGCCTACCCCTGCCTGAGAACAGTCAGGTCGTCGAGGTAGCTGGTGGCTATCTGTTGCACGTTCCAGGCATTCGCACTCGCTATGAGTTGTGGCTACCCCAGCATGAACTGCCGACATGGTGGCCAGAACTGACCAGAGTGCTGACACCCGACACAGACGAATTCTGGCAGTTACTCGATATTGAGTCAGTCATCCCTGACCTGAGCCTCGATATCGTCGATAAATACATTCCTCAGCATCTGAACCAGCCCTCACTGGGCAGCGTCAGTTTCAAAAAAGGCTGTTACACCGGGCAGGAAATTGTTGCCCGAACACAAAACCTGGGTCAGCTCAAAAGCCGCTGCTACCACTTGAGCCTTGAGCATCACACCCGCCCTGACATCAACACCCGGCTGTACAACGGTGATGGCAAGCCTGTGGGAGAGATAATTGCCAGTGCTCAGGCCACTGACACCATCGAACTGCTGGCAGTCATTCGCATTGAAGCAGCAATGGCCAACGATGTATTCCTCAATCCCGGCCAGCCGCTGCAGGTGCACGAGATACCTTACCCGATAGACCCAAGGGCAGAGCTGCAACGCTAGCTGCCAGCCGGGCTCTTTGGGATTATCGTCTGACGCCAAGACTCTTGCGCATAGTGCCGAGCACGTCGCGGGCCTCGTCGAAGTCCAGGCTGACAACGGCATCGCGGAAGCTCTTTAATTGCTTCTGGTCAACCTGATTCTGCAAGCCCCGAACCAGTTCGGGCAGAGTCGCGACAACATCCACATCGCCCTGGTCGAGCTTATTATCCACCTCATTGATCAGGTCATATAGCTGATCAACTTCGACGCTCCCCTCCCCGGCCAGCTCCGGGTTATCTTTAATCGGTGACAGTTGCTCCAACCCGTCCATGACCTGGGCAAAAGCCCGGGCAAATGAGTCCATCAAGGCAGAATCAGGCATTTTTGGCTGATTGTTCAGCGACTTCTCAAGCGCAGCAGCAAGCTGATCCAGCCGGGTGGCGCCAAGGTTGCCGGCTGCACCGCGCAGGGCGTGCAGTAACTGACTGGCCTCATGCCACTTCCCGGTTTCGAGCAGACCCTGCAAGAGCACCAGATCTTCTTTTTGCTGCTGATAAAATTCAGCCAGTAACTTTTCATACAGTGGTTGATTCCCCCGCAGACGCTCAAGGCCAGACGTAACATCAATGCCGGCCAAGGTTAAAGAGGGTGAGATGGCAACGGCCGGCTCAATGGTGACCTGCACATCGGTTTCACCAACCTGCAGCCATTGGCAAACCATCTGCCTGAGACCATCTGGATTAAGTGGCTTGGCGATATGATCATTCATCCCGGCTCGCAGGCACCTTTCACGATCACCAGCCATGGCGTGGGCGGTCATGGCGATAATGATCAGTTTATCCTTGTGCAGACTCTCCCTGATCACCCGGGTTGCCTGGTAACCATCCATCTCGGGCATCTGGATATCCATAAAGACCAGGTCATAGTCTTCTTGTCTGAGCATGTTCACCGCTTGTGCGCCGTTCAGCGCCATCACCACTTCCAGCCCCATACGCTGGAGCAACTCACGGGCTACCTGACGATTAATTTCATTGTCTTCCACCAGCAATATCCGCCCACTGAGCATACCAACAGGCATTGACTCACCAGGCATCATTGTCGATTCGACGGTTTCTTCCCGTGGCTTAACCAGATGAGCGATGGTGTCAATCAGCACGGACGGGTTTACCGGCTTGATCAAAAAGGCATCCACGGCGGAGCTGGCCTTGGTCATCACCTCCTCCCGGCCGTAGGCTGAGACCATCACCAGCCGGGGCACCACAGCAAGCTTGAGCCGGAGGATTTGCTCTGCCACTTCAGTGCCTTGCACTTGTGGCATGTGCCAGTCCAGCAGGACTACATCGATAGCCCGGGCCGCGCCGCTGTTTCTCTCTTGCAGTAACGCCAGCGCGCCATCGCCATGCTCACTCTCCCAGGTAACACAGTTAGCCTTTTGCAACTGATCGACCAGCACCTGCCGAGCACTGACGTCATCATCGACCACCAGCACTTCAAGTCCGTCCAGCAACTGTCCGGACTGCCAGTTGTGGGCAACACCCAGTTCGACAGTAAAGTGAAAAGTGCTGCCTACACCCTGTTCAGAATCAACCGCTATACCTCCGTGCATCAACTGCACCAGATTCTTGCAAATTGCCAACCCCAGCCCGGTGCCACCAAACTTGCGCGTGGTGGAATCATCCACTTGGGAAAACGACTGGAACAGTTTGGTTTGCTGCTGTTTACTGATGCCAATACCCGTATCAGCTACGGCGAAGTTCAACCGGACCACATCATGCTGTCTGCTGACCAGCGTCACCTTAATACTGACGCCGCCTGCACTGGTGAACTTGAGGGCATTTTGGGTCAGGTTGATCAGTATCTGCCCCAGGCGCAAAGGATCACCTTTTAACTGCCTCGGAACATCCGGCTGGATATCGCAGGTCAGGGTCAGCCCTTTCTCTTGGGCCTTGATAATGCCCATGTTGTAGACATTCTTGAACACGCCATCCAGATCGAACTCAATATTCTCCATGGTAAGCTTGCCGGCTTCAATTTTGGAGAAATCAAGAATATCGTTGATGATACCGAGCAGATCCTGGGCCGAAATCTGAATCTTGCTGATGTAGTCTCGTTGTTGATTGGAGAGGCGGGTCTCCTGAACCAGGTAACTCAAACCGATAATGGCATTCATTGGCGTGCGAATTTCATGGCTCATATTGGCCAGGAAGTTGCTCTTCGCCTGGTTGGCCTGATCGGCCAGCTCTTTGGCCTTATGCAAAGCCTCCTCGCTCTGCTTGCGATCGGTAATGTCACGCCCCGAAGCAAACAGGTAACCATCGCCCTCGTACTCCATGTAGGTTGCCGTCACCTCCACGGGGAACACTGAGCCATCAGCAGTCCTGCGCAGTGTCTCGTAGGTCATCGCTTTTCTGTGCTTGAGCTGGGCCCAGAGCTTGCTCCAGGAGCTGTGGGTGATAGCCGGGTTAATATCCATGATCGACAGGGTCATCAACTGGTCATGAGAGTACCCCAGCGCTTTACAGGCAGACTCATTGATGTACTTATGGTAACCGTCGCGGTGAAACCAGTGAATATGGTCACCGGCGCTGTCCAGGGAGAAGCGAGCCATGGACAACTCCCGCTCCCGTTCAATCTGGTGGGTAATATCGATCATGGTACCAATAACCCGCATGGGCCTGCCCTGATCATCCCTGAACACCACCTTGCCCTTACTGCGTACCGTGACATAGCTACCGTCTTTGCAGCGCATGCGGTAGACAAACTGAAATGCGTGGTCAGAGCTGATCAGCTGGTGCTCCCAGAACTGAACAGCCATTGCTCTGTCCTGTGGGTGGAGCATCCGGCGCCAGGCATCGATGGTGTGGTGCAGTTCACCGGGCTGATAACCCAGAATGGACAGATAACGCGGGCTGCGGTACATCATATCTCCCGGCACGTCCCAGTCCCAGAGTCCATCAGAAGCGGCATCCATTGCCAGCTGGTAGCGCTCTTCGCTTTGTCGCAGGGCATCTTCGGCTTTTTGCCGGTCCCGGGCCACTGTCACCATCTCAACCATCCGCCGCAGCAGGTCCATCTCCCGGACGTAGACCTGGTACTTTTGGGGAACATTGATCAGACAAATGCCGCCGACGATCTGGCCAAACATAACAATGGGCGCGCAAAGAACCTTGATAATACCCAGCTGTTCGAGCAGGGCGGCTCCTTCCAGATCACCGATTTGGTGCGCATCATCACGGTTCAGTACATTAACCTGATCATGTTTTATTTCGCCGAAAGCTCTGGAAAAATCATGATTAAGCAGCTGCTCGTACGCCGGTATGTCAAAGGTTGCACGACGTGTCCAGTAGTCCTCAATCTTCCCGCCGAAGACCCCGGAAACAATACAAACAGACTCAGCCTGGAGATAATTGCCCAACTGACTGATCAGGTATTTATTTGCCTCGTGCAACGGCTGATCCATAAAGTTTCTGGAAATATCGCTTAGCAGGCGATCCAGCTCAGAACGAACGCGCAGCCCCTCCTCTGCCTTCTCCCGATCGCTAATCTCCATGGTCAGACGACGGTTCCAGTAAACAATCATGACCAATACCATCAGAACCAACACAAGAGCGATAAATACCTCTTTGTTGGGCCGCCACCAGATACTTCCGTGGTAATCAAGCCAGACGCTCTCAATCACCGCCCGGTCTTCAGGAGTGATGCTGGCCACCGCCTTGGAGAGAATGGTGGCCAACTCTGGTGCATCATTGCGCGAGGCAATGCTGAACTGATAATCAAAACCTGCCTCACTGATAATGTGCAAGCCGGTGATTTTCAGTTCGTCCAGGGTGTGGCTGGTCGATGCCAGGTTAGCGACCATACCGTCCAGCTGACCACTGGCAACCTGCTGCAAGCCGTCTGCGACGTTTTTAACGGCAACAAAATGAATGGACGGGTACTTGTCCCGTAACATGGCAAGGTCTACATAACCTGTGGCAAACCCCACACTTTTACCTTGCAGATGGCTAACACTGCGGATGCTTCGTTCAGAGCTGCGCGTCAGGATGACAACGGGTACGCTGACCAGGGAAGGAGTAAACTCCAGGTAATGACGACGGGACATTGTCGGTTGCAGCATACCGACAATATCGACTTCGTGACGGTAAGCCATGGCCAGGCCCTCAGGCCAGGAGTCAGACTCAACAAATGTGAAGGTGGTGTCCAGCCGGTCAGCGATCAGACGGAGGTAATCGACGGTCATTCCTCTCAGAGAAGACCGTAAGCCGTCCTTGAATGAAAATGGTGCCATGTTGGCATCGATCAAGACGTCAAGTTTTGGATGATCATCCAGCCATTGTCGCTCTTTCGGCGTCAACTCAATGACCGAAGAGTTTTCAGTGAAATAGCGCTCCTCAGCCCTGGCGATCCACTCCTCTTCGATCTCCCGGTACTCCTTCATGGCAATATCGTGAAAACCCTTGCTGATCAGATGCATCAAGTCTTCTTTTTCGCGCAAGACCGCGGCAGCCACATTTTCATTGAGGACGAATTGATCGCTCAGGACAACAACACCATTAAGCTGAAGGCGGCTGATGTCAGCCTCGGTAACCCCAGACTTGGAAATGAAACCATCAATTTCACCATTGATCAGCCCCTCTATCATTTGCAACGGGGTCTTGTAGTTAACGCTGATCAAGCCTGACAACTCTCTGTCAATGAACTCTTGCTCACTCGAAGCCACCAAACCGCCAATACGCTTGCCAAACAGGTCTGATGCCGGATCAACAGGGTTATCTGCACGATAATACAGGCATGTTTTCAAGCGGTAATACGGTTCAGAAAAGAGCAGGAAATTTTGCCGCCGCTCTGTTGGCGTCAACGAGGCAATAGCATCGATTTTGCCGTTTTTGACATTTTCAAGGTTTTCTGCCGTGGATCCGGCTACAAACCGGACAGATTGTCCCGTTTTTTCCGCCCACAGTTGCCAGAGATCAACGAACAACCCGGAAGGTTTTCCTGCAGCATTGATGAAAGAGTAAGGGTAAAAATCAGGATTAATGCCCAGAGCAAGACGGTTTTCTTCAGAGAATTCTGTTCGCAACCAGTCTGCAACGATCCTTTTGCGCTCCCACTCAACCATTTTGAACAGACCGCGGCGAATCACCTCCAACTGGTTAGGCCCCAACAGAGTCCTGATTGCTATGATCTCTGAGGGTACCTTGAGCAAACGGTAAGAATCCTCGTGGCCGGCTCGCTGCATCACCTCATGCAAAGAAACATCACCTCCAACAATGGCATCCAGCTCACCCGCTTCAAACCCCTCTACCATGGCTGGGTATGAGTCGAAACCGACCAGGTTGACCTTGTCATTGAAGGGTTGCAATGCCTTGCGAATGCCCAGGCCCCGGATGTAGCCAATCTTCAGCTGATCCACAATTTGGTCAAAGGAGTATGCCTCAAACCTTTTCTGAACCAGCATCCAGGGTGTACTGACGTACAGCGAGATCGACTCAAACTCCGCAAAATCGTCGGCCATGGAGGTCGGCAAATAAGCGAGCATATCTACGGCACCAGTGCGCAACTGCTCATTGACCTGGCCCGGCGACGAGAGCACATACTCAACCGGTATCCCGTTCTTCTTAGACCAGTAGTTCCAGAAATCGTAAGTCAGTCCCGCAGGTTGACCTGCATCATCGCTGTACATCCAGGGGGGATGATCGGCAAAGTAAGCAATTTTAATTATTGTTGCCGGCTGTTCGACGGTCGCAGATGCCATTACCGGCAGTGGGAAAACCAGCAGGAAAAATATAAGGAACAAAAATGCAAAAAAACGATTCAGCATCGACGGACGCGGATCAAAGCTCGGAAAAAAAAACATAATAATTT